>NZ_JBSFJX010000032.1:0-74723 GCF_053598275.1 Streptomyces sp. NPDC001156
GGACAAGGGGACGGTGGTGACCGGCGGGATCGTCCACGAGGCGGTCAGGTACCAGCGGCAGCGGTCTGTGTCGTAGTGGATGCGGTAGGCCACGGACCGGTTCGTCGAGACGCAGTCGGCCCACTCGTCGCTGCGGTGGTGGAAGACCACGGTTAGGCGAGGACGTACCGGCCGTGCGGGGCGTTCGCCAGGTGTGCAAGCGGAGCAGGCAGCTTCAGTGACACTTCGCCGTCCGGGGTGACGCGGATCGTCTCGTTCCCCAACCGCTTGCCCGACTCGCCGTCCGCCTGCAGGAACCAGCGCTCCGCCTCCCAACGACGCCGCCACGCGTGCTCGGTGAGCTGCGCCGCCTCGAGGTGGTGTCGGGTGTGGAGCAGGCGTTTGCCGCCCCGCACCACCCGCACCCGCCCCACCTCGTGATCGGCCCGCTCCCGCTCCAGCCGATCCTTGAGCAGATGCAGTCGCCGGGTCTTTTGGAACCACTCCTGCCGGGTGCGGTATCCGCCCGGAGCCCGCTTCGAGCCCTTCTCGCCCACCGGCAGCGACAACCGGTGCGCGATCGTCTTGATACCGGCCTCAAGGCTGCGGAGGTGCGCGAGCTGGGCACGCCGGGACAGCGCCCACTGATCGTGGGTGGCCTTCGTGATCGAACCGGCCCACCGCGAGGACGACGTGTCGGTCAGGGCCCGCTTGCGCCCCGCCCACGTATCCGCGGAGTGCTCCAGGCCCTCAGCGCACCGGCGTTTGAGATCCCTCGAGGCCAGCGACCCCAGATGCGCGCCGACCAGACGTAACACCTGCTCGTCGTCCGGCGTGAGGCCCTTGAGGCGGGTGCGGATCGCCACGCCCGACGGACCGACGGCCACGAAGGGGGCAGCGATCGTACGCAGCGACTCACCACCCATCGATGCACCCCCCTCCCCAACACTTGATCAGCAACAGGAAGAACGGTACCGGCCGGCACTGACAGTGCCCGCCATGCGCCGTGCGCGCTGCAACACCACGAACAGGTACACGCTCGTGCACACTCACACACACTCCTGCACATCCGAAACCGAACAGCTCCCAACCCCCATGCGCACCGGCCCGGTGAAGCCCTCGCCGGGAACCACGGCATCGCCCTGGGCACCGGAGCGCCGAGCGGTCGGAGCCTGCTCAAGGGGAAGCCGTCGACCGGTCGAGGTCTGCTCGACGGGCAGCCCTCGAACGAAGCGCCGGAGCGCTGGGATACCGGGATCCCACCGCCGCCCGCGCGCCGCGGCGGCGCGGACACGAACACGGCGGGGGCTCGGCAGTCGCACCGGCCGGCGCACATCCTGCGATGCCCGCTCCACCGAGCCGCCTTCACGCGGGACGAAATCCGGCCGGACTGGATGGGACAGGACCGCGGCCGTCCGCCCGCCCCCGTTCCCCTCCTCCAGCCAGGCGACCGCCGAACGCTCCCCGGCAGACAGCCGGCCGACGGATACCGGCACTCCGTCCGCCGTGGTCCGCGCCTTCCCCGCCCGGGCTCCGGCGCACCGCCCGTCCGGATGCCGCCCGGACCGACACACCACTCCGACCCGAGCCGGTCCCCCACCCTGTGCCCTCTCACATGGCAGGATCGAACGCGTCATGACTGCACCCACCACCCCCACTCGCACCCCCGTCCAGAGCGACGGCACCTCCGACGCCCCCACCGGGCAGGCCCCGGGCGCGGCATTGCACGGCCCGGTCATCGCCTGGTTCGACGAGCACGCCCGCGATCTCCCCTGGCGGCGCCCGGAGGCCGGTCCGTGGGGCGTGATGGTCAGTGAGTTCATGCTGCAGCAGACGCCGGTCAACCGCGTCCTGCCCGTCTACGAGCAGTGGCTCGCCCGCTGGCCGCGCCCGGCCGACCTGGCCAAGGAGCCCCCCGGCGAGGCCGTCCGCGCCTGGGGCCGCCTGGGCTACCCGCGCCGCGCACTGCGTCTGCACGGCGCCGCCGTGGCCATAACGGAACGGCACGGCGGCGACGTACCCACCGAGCACGCCCAGCTGCTGGCGCTGCCCGGAATCGGCGAGTACACGGCCGCGGCCGTGGCCTCCTTCGCGTACGGCCAGCGGCACCCGGTCCTGGACACCAATGTGCGTCGGGTCCTGGCCCGTGCGGTCACCGGTGTGCAGTACGCGCCGAACGCCACCACCGCCGCCGAGCGCAAGCTCGCCCGTGAGCTGCTGCCCGCGGACGAGCGCACGGCGTCGCGCTGGGCCGCCGCCTCCATGGAGCTGGGCGCGCTCATCTGCACCGCGAAGAACGAGTCCTGTCACCGCTGCCCGATCGCCGCCCTGTGCGCCTGGCAGTCGGCCGGGAAGCCGGAGCACGAGGGCCCGCCACGGCGCGGTCAGACGTACGCGGGCACGGACCGCCAGGTGCGGGGCCGGCTGCTGGCCGTGCTGCGGGAGGCCATGACCCCGGTTCCCCAGTCGGTGCTCGACCGGGTCTGGGAAGAGCCGGTGCAACGCGCCCGCGCCCTGGACGGCCTGGTCTCCGACGGCCTGGTGGAACCCCTGCCCGGCGGCCTCTACCGCCTCCCGCTCTCCTGATCCCGCCGGCGTCCGGGCGCGTGCCACGGGCCGCGCCCGGACGCCGGCGTACACAACCAGCACTCAGCCGTCGCACAGCCCGCGGCTCGCCGTGTCACAGCCATCGCGGTGTCCGTCATGAAGTTCTCCGTCCACCTACCGGACAAATCACCTCATATACACCCCAACTCCCTTCCCCCCTTACCCCGTTCCTACATCCGTTACACAACCGACGGACAGCCGAGGGCTCTCCGCAGGCTGCCTCGGACAACCCCGTGACAACTCCTCAGTAGCTTCATGCCAGTACCGCGGAAGACCGCGGCACACGACCTGCACAGGCTTTGAAGAACCGGCACCCGGCTGCGGGACGCAGCCCGAGGAGAGGTCGGAAACGGGGAACGGAGGCGGTTGGAATGGCGCAGGGCGAGGTGCTCGAGTTCGAGGAGTATGTCCGCACCCGGCAGGACGCGCTGCTGCGCAGCGCCCGCCGGCTGGTGCCGGACCCGACCGACGCCCAGGACCTGCTGCAGACGGCGCTGGTGCGCACCTACGGCCGCTGGGACGGTATCGCGGACAAGCGGCTCGCGGACGCCTACCTCCGCCGCGTGATGATCAACACGCGCACGGAGTGGTGGCGGGCCCGCAGGCTCGAGGAGGTCCCCACCGAACAGCTTCCGGAGGCACCCGTCGAGGACACCACCGAGCAGCACGCGGACCGCGCCCTGCTGATGGACGTACTGAATGTTCTCGCTCCGAAGCAGCGCAGTGTCGTCGTCCTGCGACACTGGGAACAGATGTCCACGGAGGAGACGGCCGCCGCCCTCGGTATGTCGGCCGGTACGGTCAAGAGCACGCTGCACCGGGCGCTCGCCCGGCTCCGGGAGGAGCTGGAAGCCCGCGACCTGGACGCACGTGCGCTGGAGCGTGAGGAGCAGGAGCGTTGCGCGGCCTAGGCACGAGGGCCATGAGGCCCATCGGAGCCCTCAAGGCGGCGACCGCGGCGGTGACCGCGATCGCCGCCCTCGGGCTTCTCCTCTCCGCCTGTGCCACCGGCGGCACCGGAGCGCGGGACGAGGGCCCGGCGCGCAGCGACTCGGTGGTCCCGGGCCCCGCCGCGAAGCCCTCGGCCTCGCCGACCACCGCGGAGCCCACACGGCTGGACGTGGTGCAGCTCGTGAAGGACGATCCCCAGGTCGCGAGGGCGGTCAAGGAGGATCTGAAGCCCTGCGTGGCCGACGAGTACCCGGTCGACGTCTCCTACGGCGATCTGACCGACGGGACCGTCAGCGACATCGTGGTCAACGTGATGACCTGCCATGACGCCGTCGGCATGGGGTCGTACGTGTACCAGATGAAGAACCACAGGTACCAGAATGTGTTCAAGGCGGAAGAACCGCCGGTCTACGCGGAGATAGACCGCGGCGACCTGGTGGTGACTCAGCAGATGTACGAGAAGGGCGACCCGGTGTCGTACCCCTCCATCGAGGAAGTGATCACCTACAACTGGCGGACGAACCACTTCACCGAGGTGTCCCGGACGCACAACGAATACAGCAACGCGGTGGGCAACGGCGGCTCGGCCGCCCCGACCAAAAACTGAGAGCACCGGATGGCAGAGCAGACCCACGTCCTGTTCGTCGAGGACGACGATGTCATCCGCGAGGCCACCCAGCTCGCACTGGAGCGGGACGGCTTCGCGGTCACGGCCATGCCCGACGGCCTGTCGGGCCTCGAGGCGTTCCGTGCCCGCCGTCCCGACATCGCCCTGCTGGACGTGATGGTCCCCGGACTGGACGGGGTCAGTCTGTGCCGCCGTATCCGTGACGAGTCGACCGTGCCCGTGATCATGGTGTCCGCGCGTGCCGACTCCATCGACGTCGTACTGGGCCTGGAGGCGGGCGCCGACGACTACGTGACCAAGCCGTTCGACGGTGCCGTATTGGTCGCCCGCATCCGCGCGGTGCTGCGCCGCTTCGGGCACGCGAGCGGCGCCGACCGGGCAGCCGAGGACACCTCGTCGGCGGACGGCGGTGTACTCGCCTTCGGCGACCTGGAGGTCGACACCGACGGCATGGAGGTCCGGCGCTCGGGTCAGACGGTGGCGCTCACCCCGACCGAGATGCGGCTGCTGCTGGAGTTCTCCTCATCGCCGGGCAGCGTGCTGTCGCGCGACAAGCTTCTGGAACGCGTGTGGGACTACGGCTGGGGCGGGGACACCCGGGTCGTCGACGTCCATGTGCAGCGGCTGCGCACGAAGATCGGCCAGGACCGGATCGAGACGGTCCGCGGCTTCGGCTACAAGTTGAAGGCCTGAGCGGGAGTATGCGCCGGTTCCTTCGACGCGTGATCCCGGACGACGCCATACGCACGGGCCTGCGCTGGAAGCTCAGCGCGGCCATCGCCCTGGTCGGCGCGATGGTCGCGATCGCGCTGAGCCTCGTCGTGCACAACGCGGCGAGCGTCTCGATGCTCAACAACTCGCGCGACCTCGCGGACGAGCGGATCCAGGTGGCCCAGCGCATGTACGAGTCGGGGCGCACCCTGGCCTTCGGGGTCAAGGTCGACGACCCGACCATCCCGCAGGACCTGCTGGACAAGGTCGCGGAGGGCCGGCGGGCCACCTATGTGTCGGAGGGCGCGCACGGCGTGCCGGACATCTGGGCCGCCCTGCCGCTCAAGGACGGCCGGGTGCTGTCCCTGCACACTCGGTTCACGGACCGCGGCGCCGAGGTGATGAAGGACCTCGACCAGGCGCTGCTCATCGGTTCGATCGCGGTCGTGCTGGGCGGGTCGGCGCTCGGGGTCCTCATCGGCGGCCAGCTCTCGGGGCGGCTGCGCAAGGCGGCGGCCGCGGCGAACCGGGTCGCGGCCGGCGACGCCCACGTCCGGGTGCGGGAGGCGATCGGCGGGGTCGTGCGCGACGAGACCGACGATCTGGCACGCGCGGTGGACGCGATGGCGGACGCGCTGCAGCAGCGTCTGGAGGCGGAGCGCCGGGTGACGGCGGACATCGCGCACGAGCTGCGCACCCCTGTCACGGGCCTGCTCACCGCGGCGGAGCTCCTTCCGCCCGGCCGCCCCACCGAACTCGTGCTGGACCGTGCCAAGGCCATGCGGACGCTGGTGGAGGACGTCCTGGAGGTGGCCCGCCTGGACGGCGCGTCCGAGCGCGCCGAACTGCAGGACATCATGCTCGGTGAGTTCGTCAGCCGGCGGGTGGCCGCGAGGGATCCGGACACCAAGGTCCGGGTGATCCACGAGTCGGAGGTCACCACCGACCCGCGTCGGCTGGAACGCGTGCTGTTCAACCTGCTGGCGAACGCCGCGCGGCACGGCAAGCCGCCGATCGAGGTGTCGGTCGAGGGCCGGGTGATCCGGGTCCGGGACCACGGTCCCGGCTTCCCGGAGGAGCTGCTGTCGGACGGTCCGCAGCGGTTCCGCACGGGCCGCTCCGACCGCTCGGGCGTCGGCCACGGCCTGGGGCTGACGATCGCGGCGGGCCAGGCGCGCGTGCTGGGCGCGCGCCTGACGTTCCGCAACATCCGCCCCGGCGGGGCGCCGGGGGAGGTACCGGCCGAGGGCGCGGTCGCCGTGCTGTGGCTGCCCGAGCACGCGCCGACGAACACCGGGAGCTTCCCGATCCTGCCGCTCTCCGGCGGCTGAGCCGCGCGGACCCGCCGCCGGAGAAATCGCAGAGCCTAGGAGGCCCACTCCTTGTCGAGGTCCAGGCCGCCGTCGTCCCGGCGCTGGGTGAAGGAGAACCAGTTGCCGGAGTCGTCCCGGAAGAGCGCCTCGGTGCCGTACGGGCGCTCCTGGGGCTCCTGGAGGAACTCCACCCCGCGGTCCTTGAGCTTCTTGTAGTCCCCGTGGATGTCGTCGGTGGCCAGCACACCGGCGCCCAGGGCGCCCTTGGCCACGAGCTTCTTCATCATCTCCGCGGACTCGGGGTCCATCGCGGGCGGCCCCGGCACCATGAGCGTCAGCTCGACATCGGGCTGGTCGGGGGCGCCGACGGTGAGCCAGCGCATTCCGCCCTCCCCCATGGTCATGTCCGTACGGACCTCGAGGCCGAGCTTCTGTGTGTAGAACTCCTTGGCCCTGTCCTGGTCGAGGACCCAGACGGTCGTGATGGCGAGGCCTTTGATCATGGTCATTCTCCCGGATGCGCGGGGGGGTGCTTGCGCTGCCACGGTAGGCAACACGAGTCTCAGGGCGCTTCTCCGGAATTGCGGTCCTGCGCGGCGGACCCGGGACGGAAGCCACCGGCCCAGAGCATCGCGTAGCACCCGGGGATGAGCGCGGCCCCGCGGCCCACGTGCTTGGTCCGGTATTCACTGGGGGTCAGGCCGGTCCAGCCCTTGAACCGGGCGGAAAACGTGCCGACGCTGCTGAATCCCACGAGGTGGCAGATCTCGGTCACGGTGAGGTTCGCGGTGCGCAGGAGGTCCTCGGCCCGCTCGATCCGCCGGTGGGTCAGGTACTGGCCGGGTGTCTCGCCGTAGGCCGCCTTGAAGGCCCGTATGAAGTGGTAGCGCGAGTACCCGGCATGTGCGGCGACGGCGTCGAGATCGAGGTCCGGGTCGGCCCAGTCCCGGTCCATCGCGTCCTTGGCGAGCCGCAGCTGCCGCATCTTGTCCACGGTTTCGATGCTGCCACGGAGCCCTGACAACGCGCCTCGACGCGCACAGGGGAAGGCCCCCGGGGCGGACGACACCGGGGGCCTTCAGGAGCCGAGATTCGCGCTGGTCAGACGGCCTCTGCAACCGTCGGCTGCGCATCCACGGCGTCCCCTGCCGTGGTCTCGGCCTGCTTGTTCGGCCCCGCACCGCGCAGCGGGACCTCCTTCACGAACACCGCGGCCAGCAGCGCCACCACGGCCACCACCGAACCCAGCAGGAACGCGGAGTGCGTACCCGCCGACACCGCGTACTGGTAGGCCTCACGGGCCGCCGCCGGCAGCTTCTCCAGGCTCTTGGCGTCCAGCTGCGCGGACTGCTCGGTGATCTTCGACCCGAGAGCGCCGGCCCGCTCGGCCATCACGTGCTGCACCCGGTTGTTGAAGAGGGCGCCCATGATCGCGACACCGAAGGAGGAGCCGAGGGTCCGGGCAAGGGTGGTGGTCGACGAGGCCACACCCATGTCCCGCATCTCGACGCTGTTCTGCGCCACCAGCATGGTGATCTGCATCAGGCAGCCCATGCCGGCGCCCAGGACGGCCATGTACACGCCCGAGGTGAACCGGCTCGTCCCGGTGTCCATCTGGGAGAGCAGGAACAGACCCGTGATCATCAGCGCGCTGCCGGCCACCGGGAAGATCTTGTAGCGCCCGCTGTTGGTGGTCACCCGTCCGGCGATCATCGACACGACGAGCATCGCGCCCAGCATCGGCAGGAGCAGCAGACCGGAGTTGGTGGCGGACGCGCCCTGCACCGACTGCTGGTACAGCGGCAGGAACAGCACCGCACCGAACATCACGAAACCGGTGATGAAGCCGATCACCGACATCAGCGAGAAGTTGCGGCTGCGGAAGATGTGCAGCGGCACGACCGGCGCGGCCGCCTTGGTCTGCCAGAACACGAATCCGATGAGCGCCGCGACGCCGATCCCGATCAGCTCCATGATCCGTGCGGAGGTCCACGCGTACTCGGTGCCGCCCCAGGTGGTGACCAGCACGATCGAGGTGATGCCGACGGTCAGCAGCAGGGCGCCGAGGTAGTCGATCCGCGTCTTGGAGCGCTTCCTGGGCAGGTGCAGTACGACACTGATGGCGGCCAGGGAGACGACGCCGAGCGGCAGGTTGATGTAGAACGCCCAGCGCCAGCCCCAGTGGTCGGTGATGGTGCCGCCGATCAGCGGGCCGCCGATCATCGCGAGCGCCATGACGCCGGCCATCATGCCCTGATACTTGCCACGCTCCCGCGGCGGAATGAGATCGCCGATGATGGCCATGACGCCGACCATCAGGCCACCGGCGCCGAGACCCTGGATGGCACGGAAGCCGATGAGCTGGCCCATGTCCTGCGCCATGCCGCTGAGCGCCGATCCGACCAGGAAGATCACGATCGAGGACATGAAGGAGCCCTTGCGCCCGTACATGTCGCCGAGCTTGCCCCACAGGGGGGTGGAGGCGGCGGTCGCGAGTGTGTACGCGGTCACCACCCACGACAGGTGCTGAAGCCCACCGAGCTCGCCCACGATCGTCGGCATCGCGGTGCCCACGATCATGTTGTCGAGCATGGCGAGCATCATGGTGATCATGAGAGCGAGCAGGACGACCCGCACGCTCCGTGGTTGTTTCCCGGTTTCCGCCGGTGCCGCGCTGTCCGCCATGCTCCCACTCCCCTGGTACCGCGTGCCGCTCGGGCACTTACTTGCCGACCGGCTAGTTGACTACACTGGGAAGGTAGTCCCGTAACTAGCCGGGCGTCAAGTAAGTTTCGGCGGGCCTGCCGGTCGGGCAGGCAAGTCGGTATCGGAAGTGCGAGGAGTACGGCGATGGGCGGCACCACCATGGACGGCACCAAGCGGCAGCGGCGCGGGGACACGCGCCAGCGCATCCAGGACGTGGCGCTCGAACTCTTTGCCGAGCAGGGTTACGAGAAGACCTCACTGCGGGAGATCGCCGAGCAGCTGGACGTCACCAAGGCGGCGCTCTACTACCACTTCAAGACCAAGGAAGAGATCCTGGTCAGCATCTTCGAGGACCTCTCCCGGCCGATCGACGAGCTGATCGAGTGGGCCAAGGGGCAGCCGCACAGCCTGCGGACCAAGGAGGAGGTGCTGCGCCGCTACAGCGAGGCGCTGGCCGGCGCGGCCCCGCTCTTCCGCTTCATGCAGGAGAACCAGGCCACCGTCCGGGAACTGAGCATCGGCAACCAGTTCAAGGACCGCATGCTGCAGATGCGCGACATCATCAGGGACCCGGACGCGTCACTGACCGACCAGGTCCGCTGCATCAGCGCGCTCTTCACGATGCACGCGGGGATGTTCGTCCTCCAGGAGGTCGAGGGCGATCCCGAGGACAAGCGCAAGGCGGTCCTCGAGGTGGCCATAGACCTCGTCACGCAGGCTCATTCGGGCACGCAGGCCCAGTAGCGGCGGCTCAAAGCGACACGCCCTGGGACCGCAGGAAGGCGACGGGGTCGACGGCGGACCCGTAGTCGGGGCTCGTACGGATCTCGAAGTGCAGATGCGGCCCGCTGGAGTTCCCGGTGTTGCCGGAGAGCGCGATGTGCTGCCCGGTGCCGACCGCCTGGCCGACCCTGACGTCGACCCGGGAGAGGTGGGCGTACTGGGAGTACATGCCGTTCGCATGCTTGACGACGACGGCCTTGCCGTACGCGGGTCCGTCGCCCGCGCCGTAGCCGCCGGCCTTGACGACCGTGCCGCCGTGCGCGGCGACGACGTCCGTCCCGCTCGGGACCGCGAAGTCCTGACCGCTGTGGGTGGAGTTCCACATGCCGCCGGACTGGTTGAAGCTCGCGGAGAGCGTGTAGTGGCCGACCGGGCCCACCCAGGAGGGCGGCTTCGCCGGCGCCTTGCGCGCGGGAGCCTTCGGCTTCGCCTCGGCGGGCTTGGCGGGCGCCTTCGTCTGGACAGGAACCTTCGCGGCGACGGCCTCGGTGGGGGCCTTGTCCTCGGTGGCACCGGTGGCGGCCGCGACCCCGATTCCCAGCACGGCCGAGGCGCCCACACCGGCGGCCAGAGCGGCGACGCGGGTGCGGAATCGGAACGTACGGGTCACAAGAGACAGGGCGCGCTTCGACATGCGGAACCTCGGAGGTCGGGGACTTGACCATCCCTTGGTAACCGCTGGATGGGCTGACGCCAAAATTCACGATCTACGGTGATAGTTCGTAATCAGTGCGGATGATTTGGAACACTTGACACCAGACGTAGATATCGGGCACGCATCTGACAAGGCGCACTCGGGCCCTCACCCCGGTTCAGAGAATGAAATGTCCCCTTTATTCGCCGGACGCTCGACTAGTGCGCCTAGTACCACCCGGTTCGCGTGTGCGGCATGTCACCGCCGCCGTTTGCCGGGCCTGCCTTCCTCATGGATCGGTCACTGAGTACCGGGAGATCCACGGGGAAACGAAGGAATGGAAAAAGGGGCTGCCCCGGGACCGAAGTCCCGGGGCAGCCCCTTCAGCGAAACCCTTGGAGGGTTTACGCCTCCTTGCTCAGGTTGGGTCCGGCGCCACCGGCCGCCTGCTCGATCGGCGGGACGTCCGGCAGTGCCGACTTCTCCTCACCTCGGAAGGTGAAGGTCTTGGCGTCGCCCTCGCCCTCCGTGTCGACGACCACGATGTGGCCCGGACGCAGCTCTCCGAAGAGGATCTTCTCGGACAGCGTGTCCTCGATCTCGCGCTGGATCGTGCGGCGCAGCGGCCGGGCGCCCAGCACGGGGTCGTAGCCCTTCTTCGCCAGCAGCTCCTTGGCGGACTGGGCGAGCTCGAGACCCATGTCCCGGTCCTTGAGCCGCTCGTCGACCTTGCCGATCATCAGGTCGACGATCGCCAGGATGTCGGTCTGGGTCAGCTGCGGGAAGACGACCACGTCGTCGACGCGGTTGAGGAACTCGGGCCGGAAGTGCTGCTTCAGCTCGTCCGACACCTTGTTCTTCATGCGCTCGTAGTTGCTCTTCGTGTCGCCCGCGGCGGCGAAGCCCAGGTTGAAGCCCTTGGAGATGTCCCGGGTGCCGAGGTTGGTCGTCATGATGATGACCGTGTTCTTGAAGTCCACGACCCGGCCCTGGGAGTCGGTCAGACGACCGTCCTCCAGGATCTGCAGCAGCGAGTTGAAGATGTCCGGGTGGGCTTTCTCGACCTCGTCGAAGAGGACCACCGAGAACGGCTTGCGCCGCACCTTCTCCGTCAGCTGGCCGCCCTCCTCGTAGCCCACGTAACCGGGGGGCGAACCGAAGAGACGCGAGACCGTGTGCTTCTCGCTGAACTCCGACATGTCGAGGGAGATCAGCGCGTCCTCGTCACCGAAGAGGAACTCGGCGAGCGCCTTGGACAGCTCGGTCTTACCGACACCGGACGGGCCCGCGAAGATGAACGAACCACCCGGACGCTTCGGGTCCTTCAGACCGGCACGCGTACGGCGGATCGCCTTCGAGAGCGCCTTGACGGCGTCCACCTGGCCGATGACCCGCTTGTGGAGCTCGTCCTCCATGCGGAGCAGTCGGCTGGACTCCTCCTCGGTGAGCTTGAAGACCGGGATGCCCGTGGCGGTGGCCAGCACCTCGGCGATCAGCTCGCCGTCGACCTCGGCGACGACGTCCATGTCGCCGGCCTTCCACTCCTTCTCCCGCTTGGCCTTCGCGGCGAGCAGCTGCTTCTCCTTGTCACGGAGAGACGCCGCCTTCTCGAAGTCCTGGGAGTCGATCGCGGACTCCTTGTCCCGGCGGACGGCCGCGATCTTCTCGTCGAACTCGCGCAGGTCCGGCGGAGCGGTCATCCGGCGGATGCGCATCCGGGAACCGGCCTCGTCGATGAGGTCGATCGCCTTGTCCGGCAGGAAGCGGTCCGAGATGTAGCGGTCGGCGAGGGTGGCCGCCTGGACCAGGGCCTCGTCCGTGATGGAGACGCGGTGGTGCGCCTCGTAACGGTCGCGCAGACCCTTGAGGATCTCGATGGTGTGCGGCAGGGACGGCTCCGCGACCTGGATGGGCTGGAAGCGGCGCTCGAGGGCCGCGTCCTTCTCCAGGTGCTTGCGGTACTCGTCCAGCGTGGTCGCACCGATGGTCTGCAGCTCACCGCGGGCCAGCATCGGCTTCAGGATGGAAGCCGCGTCGATGGCGCCCTCGGCGGCACCCGCACCGACCAGCGTGTGCAGCTCGTCGATGAACAGGATGATGTCACCGCGGGTGCGGATCTCCTTGAGCACCTTCTTCAGGCGCTCCTCGAAGTCACCGCGGTAGCGGGAGCCGGCGACCAGTGCGCCCAGGTCGAGGGTGTAGAGGTGCTTGTCCTTGAGGGTCTCGGGCACCTCGCCCTTGACGATGGCCTGGGCCAGGCCCTCGACGACCGCCGTCTTGCCGACGCCGGGCTCGCCGATGAGGACCGGGTTGTTCTTGGTCCGGCGGGACAGCACCTGCATGACCCGCTCGATCTCCTTCTCGCGCCCGATGACCGGGTCGAGCTTGGACTCACGAGCGGCCTGGGTGAGGTTCCGGCCGAACTGGTCCAGGACGAGGGAGGTCGAGGGGGTGCCCTCGGCCGGGCCGCCGGCGGTGGCGGTCTCCTTGCCCTGGTAGCCCGACAGCAGCTGGATGACCTGCTGGCGGACACGGTTGAGGTCTGCGCCCAGCTTGACCAGGACCTGGGCGGCGACGCCCTCGCCCTCACGGATCAGGCCGAGCAGGATGTGCTCCGTGCCGATGTAGTTGTGGCCGAGCTGGAGGGCCTCGCGGAGCGACAGCTCCAGGACCTTCTTGGCACGGGGAGTGAAGGGAATGTGGCCCGAGGGCGCCTGCTGGCCCTGGCCGATGATTTCCTCCACCTGCTGGCGGACCGCCTCGAGCGAAATCCCGAGGCTCTCCAGGGCCTTAGCGGCGACACCCTCACCCTCGTGGATCAGGCCCAGGAGGATGTGCTCGGTGCCGATGTAGTTGTGGTTGAGCATCCGGGCTTCTTCCTGAGCCAGGACGACAACCCGCCGCGCGCGGTCGGTGAACCTCTCGAACATCGTTAATCGCTCCTCAGAGCGGTCAGGCAGTGAGGGGACGCTCCCCTCGCTGTCCTTCCGCAGCTTAGTCCCGCAAGCGGGGACCGCTCATTCCAACTGCCGACACCGTCCTTGGCCTCCTGACCCCGAACGCCGACATCTGCTCCAACCCGATGGTGCGAGACGATGTTCCCGCAGGCCAGGCAGATACCCCACTCGCCAGTACGCCGTTGGCGAACGTGAGACCGCCTTTCCTCCGCGACGCCCCCTCCCACTAGGGATGTCTTACCCGCACGCACTGACACTCCATGCCGTGCCCACCGGTTCCCTCCGCTACGGGCGAACATCCTTGCGCCGCCGAACACCCCTTGACGTCCCCATTTTCGGCACTTTGCGCAACGAGCTCGATACATAGAGTAACTCCGAACGGACTTCCGCTGTTGCTCCTGACATGGCCCGCCCGTCGCCCGACCGCCACCTCTCGTCGGGGCGCTCAGCGCCACCCCCGCCTGTCGCCGTGCCGCCGCCCGGGACGGCGTCCGGCGCGAGCGGTGCGGTGCGTCACTGGTACGAGCGGGAACTGGGCTGGGAGACCCTGCCCGGAGAGCCGGTGCGGCTGGTGACGGGTGTGCGCTTCGATGTCCTGGAAGTGCCCGCGGAGGCCGGTTACGCCGCACTGCGGCATCTGGGGCCCTCGTCGCCGGTGGCGCTGTGCGGACGGCGGATGCGGCTGCTGGTGGCCGCGGGCAGCGCGGAGGAGGTGCCTGGGCTGCTCGACTGGCTGGAGTGGGGCGCTGTGGCCCTCGATCTCATGGCGACCGGGGAGGGCGGGCACATGGAGGCTCCGCTGCCGCCGGGACGCCCCCTGGCGAAGGTGCCGTCGGATCCGGACGGCATCCCGGAATCCCGGCCGCTTCCCCTGGATCGGAACGATTCACAGGGGGCCGCCGTCTGGCTGCGGCCCCCCGAGCCGGGATGCGACGTCGAACTGCTGTTGCCGGCGCTGTCGGCCGTGCGGGGCGGTGGGGGCGCCCCCGATCTGGTACGTCTGGTCGACACGATGGCAACGCAGTGCCACCGGGTCCGGCTGAGGAGCGCGAGCGCTCAGCCGTTCGCCTTCTCGTAGGCCTCGCGGATGGACGCCGGCACACGGCCGCGGTCGTTGACCTCGTAACCGTTCTCCTTCGCCCAGGCACGGATCTGCGCGGTGTCCTGGCTGCCGCCGGAAGCCGCGGCACGGGTCTTGCCGCGTCCGCCCGACGCACGGCCACCGGTACGACGACCACCCTTCACATAAGGGTCGAGAAGGCCACGGAGCTTGTCCGCATTGCCGGTCGTGAGGTCGATCTCGTACGTCTTGCCGTCCAGCGCGAACGTGACGGTCTCGTCCGCCTCGCCACCGTCGAGGTCGTCGACAAGAAGGACCTGAACCTTCTGTGCCACCGGATTTCCTTTCATCGATATCTCAGGGCCGAGGGTCTGCGGCCTGTGCCGCCCGTTTCGCGTCCCCTGTATATGCAGTACTGCAGTACGTCGGAAAGCAAACCGCTTTTGCTGGAAAAACACAAACCCTCTGGGAGAGGTCAGTGGACGACCCTGAGAGCGGAAAGATACGCGTTTCGGACATAGGGAACCCGGGCAAGGTCGTCCGGCTGAAGCACGGCTGAATAGTCGCGGGCGATCACTTGGCGATCACAGATGCAGAAGCATCCGGCTGTTGCCCAAGGTGTTCGGTTTCACTCGTTCGAGACCGAGGAACTCCGCCACACCCTCGTCATAGGAACGCATCAGCTCCGCGTAGACATCCCTGTCCACCGGTGTCTCCCCGATCTCCACGAAGCCGTGCTTCCCGAAGAAGTCCACTTCGAAGGTCAGACAGAAAACACGGCGAACCCCGAGCCAACGGGCGGTCTGCAGCAACTTCTCCAGCAACTGATGCCCGACACCGAGCCCCCTGGCCCCGGGGTTCACCGCCAGAGTGCGCACTTCCGCCAGGTCTTCCCACATGACGTGCAGGGCGCCGCAGCCCACGACCTCGCTGCTGTCGTCGCGTTCCGCCACCCAGAACTCCTGGATGTCCTCGTAAAGCGTCACCGTCGCTTTGTCGAGCAGGATGCCGCGCCGGACGTAGGCGTCGAGCAGTCGGCGCACCGCGGGGACATCGCTCGTCCTGGCCCGTCGGACAGTGATGGCTTTCGTGGTGGCTTCGGTGCTCTCTGCCGGCATGGGCGGACGCTATCGCCCGGTGTCGTCCTCAGCAGCGGCGGGGTTGTTCTCGTCAGGCATCTCCGCGGGGTTCCCGGCGGGGTTCTCGCCGCCGCTCCCCTCGGCACCACCCGGACGTGCGCTCGATTCGGGGGATTCGGCATCCTCGGCGCCCGGCGTTTCCGTACTCGACGACCCCCGGCTCTCCGGGCCCTGCACGATGCGTACGGCGTCGTTCAGGGCCTGCCGCTGTTCGTCGCTCATCATGCCGAAGAAGGCGACCAGTGCGGCGGCCGCGTTGTCGCTCTGCGACCAGGCGTCGTTCATCAGGGCCGCCGCGTAGGCGGCACGGGTGGAGACCGCCTCATATCGATAGGCACGGCCTTCCGCCTCTCGGCGGACCCAGCCCTTCTGATGGAGATTGTCCAAAACGGTCATCACGGTGGTGTACGCGATGGACCGTTCCTGTTGAAGGTCTTCCAGGACTTCTCGAACGGTCACCGGGCGGTTCCACTTCCACACCCGCGTCATGACCGCGTCTTCGAGTTCTCCCAATGGGCGAGGCACGTTCAGCACAATAGTGGGAGAAGTCGTCCATGGCCTACCGGACGTGCGCTTACACGGCGAACCGCAACAAAAAGGGCGTACGACTCGAAAGATCTACGAGTCGTACGCCCGGGTGGGCTGGAGACACCTGGAACGCGGCGGCCCGCCGATGCGCCGGCCGGGTCAGACCTCGGCGTCCCGAGCGCCCTTGTGGGCATGCTCGGCATGGGCCAGGGCCGCGTCGACGGCCGCGTCCTCCTTGGCCTTGTTGGCGCCGCCCTGGGTCTTCACGATCACCCTGATGAGTCCGATGAAGAACACGGCCATGACGACCGGGGGTACGAGCGCGGAGACGTAGTCCATGCGACCAGAGTAGCCAGGGCCTGTCCGATCGGTCCCGGTCGGGTCGGCGTTACCGGATTGCGGCAGGTGGGGCGGGCACGGGCGCGGCGCCTCGCTGCGGGTCAGCCGACGGCGAGCTCCCGCTGCGCGTGCGGCGGCCCGGGTTTGCGCTTCGGCGGGAAGACCTCGCCGGGGGTGGGGATGGGGCGAGACGGGCGCGGGGTCCCGGGCTCGGGACGCGGACCGGGTTTCTCCGGCTTCTCGGCGGGCTTGTCGCCGGGTTTGCGGGCCGGTTTCGCGGCCGGCTCCTCTCCGCTCGCGCGGCCGCCCGGAAGGGCCGTGAGCCGGGCACGGGAGGCGGGGATGACCGCCTTGCGGGGCGTCGGGTGGGCGCGTACGTCGAGTTCGGCCACGGCTCGGCAGCGGTCCAGGAGGGCGGCGGCAGCCGGTGTGCCGCGCAGGGCGGCGAGGGCGGCGAGGTCGTCGGGGGCCGGGCGGTGGCCGGCGCGGAGGGCGTCGTCCAGGAGGGCGAGGTAGCCGACGGCGGCGCCAGGGAGGGCGGCACGGTAGCGCGCGAGGTCCGCCACCAGAAAGGTCCTCAGGCGGGCACCCTCCCGCACCGCCTCGTCGACGGACGCGGCGAGGCGGAGGCAGTCCTGGACGTCCTCTGCGGAAGCGGTGCGGGGTTGGAGGGCGAGGGCGAGGGCGCGGCGGAGCACGTACAGCTCCTCCGTGCCGAACGCCAGGCCGCCGCGGGATCCGTATGGCGTGGGCATGCGGGGACGCTACCGCTAATCGGACAAAGCCGACCTACCAGGCTGTCGTGTCGCTTCCGGTTTCCCTCAGGTGGGGGCGAGGTGCGTCCGTTCGCCGTCGGCGGTGCCGGCCGCACGCGACTGCGCGTCGTGTGCGGCCGGCGGCGGAACCGTGCGATGCCACGGCCCCGCGCCCCTGCCGGGCGCGGGGCGCTCACATACGGGAGACGTTCCGTTCGTACACCAACCGCAGACCGATCAGGGTCAGCCACGGCTCGTGTTCGTCGATCACCGAGGCCTCGCCCAGGACCATCGGGGCCAGGCCGCCGGTCGCGATGACCGTGACGTCGTCCGGGTCCTCCGCCAGCTCGCGGGCCATCCGGTTCACCACGCCGTCCACCTGTCCGGCGAACCCGTAGACGATGCCCGCCTGCATCGCCTCGACCGTGTTCTTGCCGATCACCGCGCGCGGCCGGGCCAGTTCGATCTTGCGGAGCTGGGCGCCGCGGACGCCGAGGGCCTCGACGGAGATCTCGATACCGGGGGCGATGACGCCGCCCGTGTACTCGCCGCGCGCCGAGACCGCGTCGAACGTGGTCGCCGTACCGAAGTCCACGACGATTGCCGGACCGCCGTAGAGCTCGACCGCCGCCGCCGCGTTGATGATGCGGTCGGCGCCGACCTCCTTCGGGTTGTCCATCAGGATCGGGACGCCCGTCTTGATGCCGGGTTCCACCAGGACCGCGGGGACATCGCCGTAGTAGCGGCGGGTGACCTCGCGCAGTTCGTGCAGCACGGACGGGACGGTCGAGCAGATCGCGATGCCGTCGATGCCGTCGCCCAGTTCCTCGCCGAGCAGCGGGTGCATGCCCATCAGGCCCTGGAGGAGCACCGCCAGTTCGTCCGCCGTGCGGCGCGCGTCCGTGGAGATGCGCCAGTGCTCGACGATGTCCTCGCCGTCGAACAGGCCCAGGACCGTATGCGTGTTGCCTACGTCGATGGTCAGCAGCATGGCCCTACCTACTCCGCCGCTCGCAGGTCCAGGCCGATGTCCAGGATCGGGGACGAGTGCGTCAGCGCCCCCACCGCCAGGAAGTCGACGCCCGTGTCCGCGTAGGCCCGCGCGTTCTCGAGGGTCAGACGGCCCGACGCCTCCAGCAGCGCGCGGCCGGCGACGATGGCCACCGCCTCCTCGCACTCGCCCGGCGTGAAGTTGTCCAGGAGGATCAGGTCGGCACCCGCGTCCACGACCTCGCGCAGCTGGTGCAGGGTGTCGACCTCGACCTCGATCGCCACGTCGGGGAACATCTCGCGGACCGCCTTGAAAGCCTGCGAGACACCGCCTGCCGCCACCACGTGGTTGTCCTTGACCAGCGCCGCGTCCGACAGGGACATCCGGTGGTTGACGCCGCCGCCGCAGCGGACGGCGAACTTCTCCAGGGACCGCAGGCCCGGTGTCGTCTTGCGGGTGTCCCGCACCCGCGTCCCGGTGCCTTCCAGGGCGTCCGCCCACGCGCGCGTGGCGGTCGCGATGCCCGACAGACGGCACAGCACGTTCAGCGCGCTGCGCTCGGCGGTCAGCAGGTCACGGGTGCGGGTGGTGACGGTCAGGAGCGTCTGACCGGCCTCCACCCGGTCCCCGTCCTCCACGTGCCGCTCGACCTCGAACTCGTCCGAGCAGACCACCGAGATGACCGCCTCGGCGACCCTGAGGCCGGCCGCCACACCGGCCTGGCGCGCGGTGAAGTCGCCCGTCGCGACGGCGTCCTCGGGGATCGTCGCGACCGTCGTGACGTCCACGCCGTGGGCCAGGTCCTCCTGGATGGCGACGTTGGCGATGTCCTCGACCTCCACCGGGTCGAGTCCGGCGTCGGTCAGGAGCTGGGCGAGCGCGGGGTCGAGCCCGCACTCCAGGTATTCCTCGTCGGCGTCCGCTCCGCAGCCGCAGCCGTCGCCGCAGCTGTCGCTCGGGACGAGGGGAAGGTCGGGGGTGCTCACTTCTGTCACTGCTCCTGGGGACGGTGCTGCCGGGTAGGGGGGAGGTCTGCGGTGTCGGTGGTGCGGACGGCCAGCGTCCGGTCCGGATTGAGCCGTACGACAATATGGCGGCGCCAGGCGGTGTCGTCGCGGTCCGCGTGGTCCTCGCGCCAGTGGCAGCCGCGGGTCTCCGCGCGCAGGAGGGCGGCCGCGACCAGTACCCGGGCCACGCACAGGAGGTTGGTGGCCTCCCAGGTGTCGACGCCGGGCTCCGAGGTCTTGCCGTTCTCGTCCAGAGCGTCCCGGGCGTCGGAGTGCAGCCGCTGGAGGCGGTCGGCGGCCGCCCGGAGCGACTGCTCGGACCTCAGCACCCCAGCGCCGTCCGTCATGATCCGCTGGATCGCGAAGCGGTCCTCCGGGGCCAGCAGCGGGTGCGCCGGCCGGTCGGGATACGGCACGGGCTCGGGCACGCGCGCGTGCAGGCCCTCCTCGGCCCGTTCCCGCGCGATGTCGGCCGCGATGCGCTCGGCGTAGACGAGGCCCTCCAGGAGGGAGTTGGAGGCGAGCCGGTTCGCGCCGTGGACGCCCGTGCAGGCGACCTCGCCACAGGCGTACAGGCCCGGCACGGTCGTCCTGCCCCGGGCGTCGGTGCGCACCCCGCCGGAGGCGTAGTGGGCCGCCGGGGCGACCGGGATGGGCTCGGTGACCGGGTCGATGCCGTGGGCGCGGCAGGCGGCGAGGATCGTCGGGAAGCGGTGCTCCCACATCTCGGCACCGAAGTGGCGGGCGTTGAGGAACATGTGCTCGGCGCCCTGCTCCTGCATGCGGCGCATGATGCCCTTGGCGACGATGTCCCGGGGTGCCAGTTCGGCCAGCTCGTGCTGGCCGACCATGAAGCGCACGCCGTCCGCGTCCACTAGGTGGGCGCCCTCCCCACGGACCGCTTCGGAGACCAGCGGCTGCTGGCCCTCCGCGTCCGGCCCGAGAAAGAGCACGGTCGGGTGGAACTGCACGAACTCCAGATCGCTGACCTCGGCGCCGGCGCGCAGGGCGAGGGCCACTCCGTCGCCCGTGGACACCGACGGGTTGGTGGTAGCGGAGAAGACCTGGCCCATGCCTCCGGTGGCGAGGACCACGGCGGGCGCGTGCACGGCGCCCACGCCGTCGTGCTGGCCCTCGCCCATGACGTGCAGGCTCACGCCCGCGGTACGCCCCTCGGCGTCCGTCAGCAGGTCCAGGACCAGCGCGTTCTCGATCGTGCGCAGCCCACGCGCGCGTACCGCCTCGACAAGCGCCCGGGAGATCTCGGCGCCGGTCGCGTCGCCGCCGGCGTGTGCGATACGGCGGCGGTGGTGGCCGCCCTCGCGGGTGAGCTGGATGCCGCCCTCGTCGTCGGTGTCGAAGTGGGCGCCGGTGGACATGAGCCGGCGTACGGCGTCGGGGCCCTCGGTGACCAGGATGCGCACCGCCTCCTCGTCGCACAGCCCCGCACCCGCGACCAGCGTGTCGTCCAGGTGCTGCTCGGGGGTGTCGCCCTCGCCCAGCGCCGCCGCGATACCGCCCTGTGCCCAGCGGGTGGAACCGTCGTCGAGACGTGCCTTGGTGACGACGACCGTCCTCAGGCCCGCCGCCTCGCAGCGCAGGGCCGCGGTGAGGCCGGCGACGCCGGAACCGACGACCACCACGTCCGCGGAGATGGACCAGCCCGGTGCGGGCGCGTGCAGTCGTATGCCTGTGCTGGTCACGAGGCGGCTCCGTGAGGGTCGACGGGCTCGGGGGCTCCGAAGGAGAGGGGGATGTTGTCGATCAGCCGGGTCGTCCCGACCCGGGCGGCCACGGCGAGGACCGCGTCACCGGTGAAGTCGTCGGGGATCTCGGTGAAGTCGGACGGATCGACCAGGGCCAGGTAGTCCAGGACCAGCGGCGGGTCCAGCTGCGCCGCCTCGTCGAGGACGAGACGGGCGGCCGCGCGGACGGCGGCCGGACCGCCGGGTGCGGCCTTGGCGACGGCGTGCGCGTCGGCTGCGGCGCGCGACTCGCCTATCGCGCTGAGGGCCTCGGCACGCGCGCGCGTGGCGGGCACCTCACGGGCACGCGCGCGCAGGGCCTCCTGGGCGGCGTGCCGGTCACGGCCCGCGAACAGGGCGCGGGACAGGGCGAGCGCGGTGTACCGCTCGGCGGGCGAGAGGTAGCGGTTGCGGCTGGAGAGGGCCAGACCGTCGGGCTCGCGCACGGTGGGCACGCCGACGATGTCCACACCGAAGTTCAGGTCGCGCACCATCCGGCGGATGAGAGCGAGCTGCTGGGCGTCCTTCTGCCCGAACAGGGCCACGTCGGGGCGGGTGAGGTGCAGCAGCTTGGCGACGACGGTGAGCATGCCGTCGAAGTGGCCGGGGCGGGAGGCCCCTTCGAGGCGCTCGCCCATGGATCCCGCGGACATCCGGACCTGGGGCTCGCCGCCGGGGTAGACCTCGTCGACGGAGGGGGCGAACACGGCGTCCGCCCCGGCCTGTTCCGCGACCTTGAGGTCGGCGTCCAGGGTGCGCGGATAGCGCTCGAGGTCCTCCCCCTTGCCGAACTGCAGCGGGTTGACGAAGACGGTGACGATCACGAAGCCCTTGCCGCCGACGTGCCTCCGGGCCGCCCGGATCA
The DNA here is from genome assembly GCF_053598275.1 of Streptomyces sp. NPDC001156. Lineage (NCBI taxonomy): Bacteria > Bacillati > Actinomycetota > Actinomycetes > Kitasatosporales > Streptomycetaceae > Streptomyces > Streptomyces sp. NPDC001156. The sequence continues at coordinate 21,699 of NZ_JBSFJX010000032.1, forward strand.
GGCTGGCGTGGCCCTCGTGCAGGGCGCCCATGGTCATCACGACGGCGGTGCGGCCCGGCACCGCGTAGTGGTCCTGGACGTACCGCAGGTCGTCCACCGTGGGGACGAGTTCGAAGGGGCGTCGGCTCATCGGTCTTCCCCGTTCGCAGGGTTCTCGGGGTCCTCGGGGTTCTCCGGCGTCCCGGACTCCTCCGGGCTCCCGGGCAGATGGGTGCCGTTGGCGAGTACCCCGAGGAGGTCCTCCGCGAGCTCGGGCTTGAGCAGTCCATGGGCAAGCGCCCGGTCGGCGGTCGCGCGGGCCATCGCCAGATAGCCGGCCACGGCCTGGGGGGCGTGCTCGCGCAGCTCGGCGATGTGCGCGGCGACCGTGCCCGCGTCGCCGCGCGCGACGGGGCCGGTCAGGGCCGCGTCGCCGGAGCGCAGGGCGTTGTCCAGCGCGGCGCCGAGCAGCGGGCCGAGCATCCGGTCGGGGGCCTCGACGCCCGCCGCGCGCAGCAGCTCCATGGACTCGGCGACCAGGGTGACCAGGTGGTTCGCGCCAAGCGCGAGGGCCGCGTGGTAGAGCGGGCGCCGCTCCTCGGCGATCCACTCGGGCTCGCCGCCCATCTCGATCACGAGCGCCTCGGCGGCCAGCCGCAGCTCCTCGGGCGCGGTGACGCCGAAGGAGCACCCGGCCAGGCGCTGGACGTCGACCGGGGTGCCGGTGAAGGTCATCGCGGGGTGCAGGGCGAGCGGCAGCGCCCCGGCGCGCAGGGCGGGGTCGAGCACCTTGGCCCCGTACCGCCCGGAGGTGTGCACCAGCAGCTGCCCCGGGCGTACGGCCCCGGTCTCGGCCAGGCCCTCCACCAGGCCCGGCAGGACGTCGTCGGGGACGGTCAGCAGGACCAGGTCGGCACGGTCCAGGACTTCGGCGGGCGGGACGACCGGCACGTCCGGGAGCATCAGCGCCGCCCGTCGTCTGGAGGTGTCGGAGACCCCGGAGACGGCGACCGGCCGGTGCCCGGCCAGCTGCAGCGACGCGGCGAGCGCGGGCCCCACCCGGCCCGCTCCGACCACGCCCACGGTGAGCCGCGCGGGGCGGTCCTTGGGGTCTGGCTGCTGGAATGTACTCACTCGACGGTGGCCTTCCCGTTCCAGTCCGCGCTGGGTACCGGACGATTTCTCGTCATGTTAACGCGATTGGGGTTCGGGGCGGTTTGGGGAGGGCCGGATCGCCCTTCAGCGTGCGGTCGTGAGGGCCCGGATCGTCGGGGTCCGGTAGAGGTCGCGCAGCGGCAGTGACGGCAGCCCACGGGCGCGCAGGGCGGCGCTGACACGCACGGCGAACAGGGAGTTGCCGCCGAGTTCGAAGAAGTCGTCGTCGAGGCCCACGGGAGTGCCGAGGACCGCCTCCCAAATCTCCCGGAGGGACTCGGCGAGACCGGTGTCACCCCCGGCGTCGGGTCTGTCGCCGGAAGGTCCGGGTCCGGGCGGCACGGACGCCGTCGAGCGGACCGGGGCGGGCAGCCGCGCCGGGTCCAGCTTGCCGTTGGTCGTCAGCGGGAGGAGGTCGAGGGCCGTGACCGTGGCCGGGACCATGTGCTCGGGCAGGATGCGGGCGGCGCGCTTGCGGATGCCCTGCGGATCGTCGGCCGGGGCGCCGTCGGCCGGTACGACATAGGCGTCGAGTCGGGCCGTGGCCGGGTCGGCGGGGTCGTCGCGGCGCACCACGACGGCCGCGGCGGCGACGTCCGGGTCCTCCAGGAGGACCGCGCGGATCTCGTCGAGTTCGATGCGGAAGCCGCGGATCTTGACCTGGCTGTCGATCCGGCCGAGGTGCTCCAGCCGTCCGTCGGGGCGCAGCCGGCCCAGGTCTCCGCTGCGGTACATGCGGGCCGAGGGATCGGGGGCGTACGGGTCGGGCAGGAAGCGCTGCGCGGTCAGATCGGGCCGGTCGAGGTACCCGGCGGCGACGCCCGCGCCGCCCACGCAGATCTCGCCGGTGACGCCCGGGGGCACGAGGCGGCCCTGCTCGTCGGTGACGTACAGATGCCAGCCCGGCAGGGCGGGGCCCACGGAGCGGGACCCGGCGAGGGCGAGTTCGCGGGTCACGGTCTGGGCGGTGACGTGCACGGTCGTCTCGGTGATGCCGAACATGTTGACCATGCGGCAGGTGTTCTCGGGATGCCGGTCGAACCAGGGGAGCAGCATGCGGCTGTCCAGCGGCTCGCCGCCGAACACCACGAGCCGGACCGGCAGCCGGGTGTGGTCGACCTGGAGGAGCTGGGAGAACGCGGACGGGGTCTGGCTGAGCACGGTGACGCGCCGGGCGAGGAGCAGGTCGCGGAAGTCGTTCGGGTCGCGGGTGACGAAGTACGGGACGACGACGAGCCGTCCGCCGGTCAGGAGGCAGCCCCAGATCTCCCACACCGAGAAGTCGAAGGCTGCCGAGTGGAACAGCGTCCAGGTGTCGTCGGCGCCGAGCCGGTACTCGTCCCGGGTGGAGTCGATCAGGGAGACGACGTTGCGGTGCGGCACGATCACGCCCTTGGGGCGGCCAGTGGAACCGGAGGTGTAGATGACGTATGCCGGGTCGTCGGGACCCGCGCCGGGAAGCTCGCCTCCCTCGGCGGGGGCGGCGTCGGCGAGTTCGTCGGGGGTCAGCAGCGCGACCCCGCCGTCGCACGGGAACCCGCCGAGGCGGGTCACCACGACGCGCGGCCCGGCGTCCGAGACGGTGTGGGCCAGACGCTCGGTGGGGTAGGCCGGGTCGGTCGGCACATAGGCGGCCCCCGCCCTGACGACGGCGAGCAGGGTGACGACGAGTTCCGCGGTCCGCTCCAGGCAGACGCCCACGCGGTCGCCGCGGCGCACTCCGCGGGCCCGCAGCCCGGCGGCCATACGGGCGGAGCGTTCGTCCAACTCCCGGTAGCTGAGCTCCACTTCGCCGTCGCAGACGGCCACGGCATCAGGCGTGGCGGCCGCCACCCTCGCGAACACCCCGGCCAGGGTGTCCGGTTCGGACACAAGGGCGGTGGCGGGCCGCCCGAGCCGGGCCACGCGGTCCCGCTCGTCGGCGTCGAGCGGATCCACGTCCGCGACGGCCGTCCCCGGTGCGAGCACCGACTGCCGGTACACCTCGCCGAAGTGCCGGGTGAACCCCTCGGCGACCGCCGGCGAGACATGGCTGTGCCAGAAGAAGCAGGACAGCCGGGTGCCACCGTCGGGAAGGGCCGAGAAGGCGAACGTGAGGGGGAAGGGCGGGGCGAGGCAGGGCAGCCGTTCCCGCAGCCCGGCGCCGCTGACGCCCGGCACGGGGCCACCACCGGACGGAACACCGGGGACCCTGCCGTTCGGGTCCGGCACCGCCCCCCGGGCCTGTGTCGCGGGTGCCCCGGCTTCGTGCGGCGGGGCCGGGTCGGGCTCGGCCTCCTCGAGGACGCCCGCGAGGACGGCCCGTGTCACCCGCGCCGGTTCCGCGGTGCCCAGCTCTCGCAGCGTGGTCGACGGGGGCACCGCGTACTCCAGCGCTCCCGCCGCCCCGGAGATCGCGACCGTGGCCGAGCCCGTCGAGCCGTGGCCGTGGTAGCGGGCGAGAGTCAGGGCCAGTGCGGGCAGGCGGAGGAACGGGGGTGTGGTGGCGTACGGGACCGGCAGGTCGAGGTGGTGCGTGCCGTGGGCCGTGGCGGACGGATCGCCCCCACCCCAGTCCGGGGCGTCGGCCATGGGCGTCGGCTCGGCGCGGGATGTGGCCGGTCGCGGGCAGGGCGACGGCGGGCGCTCCCCCGTCAGCACCTCCGCCAGGTGACGCAGACCGGCCCCGTCCAGTCGGTCCCGGTGTGCCACGACGACCAGATCCGCCGTGCCGTCGGCATAGCGCAGCAGGACGCACCGCACGCCCCGGGTCACCGGACGGTGCAGTTCGGCCTCGCGGCGGCGTACGGCGAGCGGCTGGGCCGGTGCGGCCGGCACGTCGTCCGCCCACAGCCGCCAAGGGCCCGCGACGGCCAGCCGCTCCTCCAGCCGCTGTACGCCGAGCCCGGTCACCGAGACGCGGACCGCGTGGCACTGTGCACCTGGCACGGGGTGTCCTCCCTGTCGTGTTCCTTACCTGTCCGACTTCCGGCTTCCGTGTGCCGCCGCACGGCTCAGCGGGCCGTGAACCCGCCGTCCACCGTCAGGGTCGTCCCCGTCACCTGCCGGGCGTCGTCCGACAGCAGGTAGACCACGGCCGCCGCCACGTCCTCCGGCTCGATCAGCGCGTTCATCGGCTGCGCCGCGACGAACGTCTCCTCGTGCTCGCTCACCGGCACCTCCAGGGCCCGCGCGATCTCGGCGAGCATCCGGCCCTCGGCGGTCGGGTCGTCGCGGACCGAGCCGGGACAGACGGCGTTGACCCGCACCTTCCTGGGCGCGTAGTCGAGCGCCGCCGCCTTGGTGAGCCCGATCAGGCCGTGCTTGGCGGCGACGTATCCGGCGAAGTGCCGATATCCCACCAGGCCCGCCGTGGAGGCGATGTTGACGATGCTGCCGGCCCGGCGGGCGCTCATCGCCTTGCCGACCGTACGGATCATCCGCCACGCCCCGGAGAGGTCGACGTCGATCATCAGCGCCCACTCGTCCTCGCCGATCTCGTGCGCGGGCCGGCCCGAGGGCGCCGCGATCCCCGCGTTGTTGACCACACCGTCGAGCGGGCCGAACCGGTCCTCGGCAAGCGCGACCGCCTCCTCGACGGACGCCAGGTCGCGCACGTCGCAGCGGACCGTGAGCACCCCGGCACCGGCCTTGCGGCACAGCGCCGCGGTGTGCTCCAGCTGGCCGGCGGTGCCCAGCGGATACGGCACTGCCGACAGGTCGTCGCAGAGGTCGAGCAGCGCGACGTCGGCGCCCTCGGCCGCGCACGCCACCGCCGTGGCGCGCCCCAGGCCGCGGGACGCCCCGGTGACGACGACGGTCTTCCCCCTCAAGCGCATGACTCGCTCCCCCCGCGGCTCGGTGTCCGGCTCACCTGGCGTCGAGGTCGGCGGAGACGACGTCGAGCAGTTCCCCCGCGGACTCGGTCAGGTACATATGGCCGCCGGGCAGTTCGACGGAGCGGAAGCCGGCGCCCGCGACCTTCGCCCAGGCCGCCGCCTCGTCGCGGCTGACGAGTTCGTCGTGGCTGCCGCGCAGCACGGTGAGCGGTGCGGGCAGCGGCAGGTCGGCAGCGGGCGTGTAGTTCTCGTGCATCTCCACGTCGGCGCGCAGCGTCGGCAGGATCAGCTCGCGCATCTCCGGGTCGTCGAGCGCCTCGTGCGTGTAGCCGGCGAACTCGTGGACGCGGGCGAGGAACGCGTCGTCGGGCAGGCCCGTGGCGCGCCGGGTCCGCTGTTCGGCCGGGTGCGGGGAGCCGCTGACGAAGAGGCGGGCGAGTTCGGTGCCGCCCGGCTCGGCGGCCAGACGGTGGGCGAGCTCGTAGGCGAGGACGGCCCCCAGGCTGTGGCCGAACAGGGCGAATCTGCGCGGCAGTCCGGGGTCGGCGGCGAGCGCGGCGCGCAGGTCGCCGAGCAGGCCCTCGGTCGCCGTGCGGGCGTCGGTGTACGGCTCCTCGTCGATACGGCGCTCGCGGCCGGGAAGCTGGAGCGGCAGGATCGCCAGACGCTCGCCCGCGACGCGCTGCCACGGGCGGAAGAAGGAGGCGCCCGCGCCGGCGAAGGGCAGGCAGACAAGGGTCGTGGCGGTGGTGCTCGTCGTCATCTCAGTGCGCCTCTCCCGTGCCGTCGGTTCTCGTCATCTCAGTGCGCTTGTTCCGCGTCGGCGGCGAGCCGGGCCGTGTACCGCACCGGCAGCCTCTTCAGGCCCCGGCTGGTGGAGTTGTCGAAGACCCACTCCAACCGGTCGTGCGAGACGGCGAGTTCGAGCCCGGACAGCCGGCGCAGCAGTGCCGGAAAGGCGACCGAGCCCTCGACGCGGGAGAGCGGGGCGCCGACGCAGAAATGCGCGCCATGGCCGAAGGCGAAGTGGCGGTTGGCGGTGCGGGTGATGTCGAGGCGGTCGGGATCCTCGAAGGCCTGCGGGTCGCGGTTGGCCGAGTCCATGAGGATGTGGACGAAGCCCTCGCGCGGTATGGGGCAGCCGCCCAGTTCCATGTCCTCGGTGGCCACGCGCAGGGTGCCGCGGTAGACGGGCGGCTCGAAGCGCAGGAACTCCTCGACCGCCGACTCCGCCAGCTCGGGCTCCGACCGCAGGAGTTCCAGCTGGTCCGGGAACCGGAACAGGGCCTGCATGCCGTTGCCGATGAGGTTCGCGGTGGTCTTGTGACCGGCGATGATCAGCAGGACGAGGGTCGAGACGAGTTCGTCGTTGGTGAAGACGTCCTCCTCGTCGGCGGCCCGCAGCAGGATGGAGACCAGGTCGTCGCCGAGCCCTTCGGCGCGGCGCCGGTCGAGCAGCCCGATGAGGTACTGCTCGATGCTGTCGCTGGCCACCTTCAGCTTGCGGTTCGACTCCTCGTCCGCGAAGGGCGCACCGCTCAGCCAGTAGCCCCAGGCGTGCAGGTCGGGGCGGTCCTCGATGGGTACGCCGAGGAACTCGCAGATGACCCGCATCGGCAGGGTGAAGGCGAACTCCATCAGGTCGACCTCGCCCGACTCGGGCAGCGCGTCGATGAGTTCGTCGGTGATCTCCTGGATGCGGGGGCGGAGCAGGGTCATCCGGCGCGGTACGAAGGCCCGGCTGACCAGGCGGCGCAGCCGGGTGTGCTCGGGCGCGTCCGCAGTGATCATGTTGCGGATCAGGACCGGGCTGCTGTCCTTGAGGAGGTCGCGGAACCAGGCGGGCGCGTTGTCGACGGACTTGGACAGCCGCGGGTCGGAGAACCCCTTGAGCGCGGTCTCGTAGTCGGCGACCACGTAGGCGTCCCCGCCCGGGGGGTAGTTGATGGGGTGCACGGGGCAACCGGTCGCCCGTAGCCCGGCGTTGGCGGCGTGGGTGGCACCGGGCGCCGGGTCGGGGTCGGTGAAGAACTCCGGCGGCAACCGGTCGCCGCCGCCCGTCGCGACGGCCAGGGCCGTGACGGCGGGGTCGGCGTCGTGTGCCGGGGCACCCCGGCCGTCGGGCTGCGCCGGAACGGCGGCCCGGGCGGTCGCGGGGGCGGAGGTAGGCCGTGAGGTGTCGGCGGGCATCACGTCTCCTTGGAGGTCGGGTCCCCGGACGGGTCCGCCGTGGTGACGGCGTACGCCTCCGGCGGGGCGAGCTTGCGGATGCGAGGGCTGAGCGTGGGCAGGGCGGCGAGGCCCGAGACGATGCCCATGGCCGTGAACACCCAGGTGGGTCCGGCCAGATCGAAGATGGTGCCGACGCCGAACACACCGAGCGGGGCGGCGACCATCGACATGAACATCACGGCACCGAGCACCCGGCCCTGCGTCTTGTCCGGCGCCATGGCCGCCAGATAGGCGAGGAACAGGGCGCTGGTGATCGGCCCGCGCAGGAAGACGCAGGCGACGATGATGCCGAGCGGGACGAGGCCGGAGACGGTGGCGAGCAGCACGGCGGCGACCGGCCCGATCCAGGCGGCGCACAGGAACACCACCGGCGGCGGCACACGCTTGATGATCGGGCTCGCGAAGAGCGAACCGACCACGCCGCCGATGCCGGCGATCGACAGGAGCAGGCCGGTGAAGGTGGCCGAGGCGCCCCGGCTCTCGGCGGTGGCGATCAGCGCCAGGAAGACACCGGTGTGGGTGAACGCCATGTTCGAGCCCATGATCCAGATGATCAGCAGCCGCAGTACGGGCTGCCGGGCCAGGAAGCGGAAGCCCTCGGCGGCGTTGCGCTTCTCCCCGGGCGCCGCGTTCTCCACCTTCAGCGGCTTGCGGATGAACAGCAACAGCACGGACGAGACAAGGAACGAGACGGCCGCGGTCAGGAACGGGAAGGCCCGCGCGACGGCGAACAGCGAACCGCCCGCGGGAGGTCCGCCCATGGTGGCCGCGAAGTATCGGACCTGGTTCTGGGCGGTGGCCTGCGTCAGCTGCGAGGGCGGCACCAACTGCTTGATGACGGCGAGGCCGGTCGGGTTGGAGATGCCGAGGCAGGCCGCCGAGCCGATGGCGACGCCGAAGATGACGGCGGGGTGGGTGTGCCCGGTGGAGACGAGCAGCGCCAGCAGGCCGAGGAGGACGACGCGCACCATGTTGCAGGCGATGAGCAGCAGTCGCCGGTCGAGCCGGTCGGCGAGGGTGCCGCCCGGGATCGACATCAGACTGGCGGTGACCAGCTGCGCGGACCCGACGGCGCCCGCGTAGAGCGCGGAGCCGTTCGTGGCGAGGATCAGCAGCGGGTACGCGACCTCTGCGGTCTCCTTGGCCAGCGCGGCGAACGCCTCACTGGTCCACAGTGCCTGGAAGTCGGCGTTGCGCAGCAGGGGTTTGGGCTCCCGCGGCTGCTCCTGGGCCTGCGCCGGGAGCGCCGTCGCAGGGACGCTGTCGGTGATCGCGTCATCCGCCGGAGCCGCACCCGGTCCCTGCTCCAGATCGATGTCGGCCGGTTTGTCAGCCATGGTCACTCCATTCCTTGCCGGGCTTCGCTGACGTCGTCCCTGGGATGCCGCGCTTCCCCCGCGTCCAGCACGGCGAGGAGCCTGCGCGCCAGCGGACCCGCGTGCGGCGGGACGAGCATCGACCAGTGGTCGCCGGGCACCGGCTCGATGCGCAGCCCGCCCCAGTACAGGCCGGCCAGGCGATCGCGCAGCCGGTCCGTGCCGTCCGGCCCGCCGGCCCGCGCCGGTTCACCGCAGGCCTTGAACAGCACCGCGCGGCAGGGCAGCGGCCGCGGCCGATAGCGCAGCAGCCCTGCTTGGCGGGCCGCGAACCGCCGGCGCTGGGCCGGGTCCCGGCGCAGCCGCCGGGCGAGCGGGCCGACGCCGAAGGCCGCCTCGGCCTGGGCGCGCAGGCCCGCGCGGAGGAACTCCGGGGCGAAGCCCACGGGCAGGCCGCCGGTGTCGGGCACGAACCCGTCCAGGCACACGAGCAGGTCGACGTGCTCGCCGCGCCGGATCAGCAGCCGGGCCAGCTCATGGGCGACGACGGCACCGTAGGACCAGCCCCCGATCGTGTACGGGCCTTCGGGCTGCGCCCGCAGCAGGGCCGCGAGGTGTGCCGCGGCGACGGCACCGACCGTGCGCGGTGTGCCCCTCGGGTCGTCGGTGTCCTCCAGCCCGAACACCGGTCTGCCGCCGGCGGCCGCCAGCTCGTCGGCGAGGTCCCGGTAGGGCAGCGCGTTGCCGACGGCGTCGCTGACGAGGAACAGCGGCCGCTGCCCCGGTCGTCCCTCGGCGAGGACGGCCACGCCGGGAACCAGGGCCGGGCCGCCGCCGGACGCGGTCGCCGGCCCCCCGCCCGATGCCGGCAGCCGGCTCGTGACGGCCGCCACCAGGTCACCGAAGGCGGGGTGCCGTGAGAAGTCGGTGACGGACAGCGCGCACCCGGTGTGCTCCCTGACCGCAGACATGAGGGTGACGGCCATGAGGGACTCGCCGCCCAGGGCGAAGAAGTCGTCGTCGTCGCGCGCGCCGCTCACCCCGAGGGTGCGGCACCACAGCTTCTCGAGCACGGCCCGGACGCCGTCCGGCCCGGGGACGGACCGGGGCGCGACCGGCGCCGGTGCGGGCGGGCGCGGCTCCCGTTCGCCGCGCGGGTCCTCGCCCATGAACCGGTAGCCGGGCAGCGAGACGCGTACCGCCCCGGGTCCGGCGGGTTCCAGTACGTCGTCGATCGCGCGGTCGGCGCCCAGCTCCCACAGGGTGCAGAGCGCCGACAGCAGGGCGTCGTCGGCGGGTTCCCCGGGGCGCCCGGTCAGCCGCACGGCGGTGAACGCGGTGTCCCAGCCGGGGCTGCGGCGCAGTCCGCCGAGCATCGAACTGCCCGGGCCGAGTTCGACGTACGTCGTGCAGCCCGAGGCGAGCAGCGTCTCCATGGCCCGGGCCAGCAGCACGGGGCTGCGCAACTGGGTGGCCCAGTAGTCGGGGCGGGCCACCTGCGCCGGATCGGCCCAGTCGCCGGTGGCGTTGGAGACGAGTGGCAGCCGGGGCGTGCGGGCGGGCACCGACGACAGGGACGCACGTACCGCCTCGGCTGCCGGTTCCATGGCCTTCGAGTGGAAGGCTCGCCGGGTGTGCACCGGTGTGACGGGCAGGCCCGCGAGCGTGTCGGCCGCGAGCAGGTCGGCGACGGCGGCCTCGGGCCCGGACAGGACGACGGAGCCCGCGCCCTCGACCGCGACGGTGACCTCGCCGTCCACGGGGAGCCTGGCGGCGATCTCGCCGGCGTCGGCGGTGACGCTCACCATGCGGCCGGGTTCGGTGTCCCACATGGCGCGGGCCCGGCGGCACACCAGGCCGGCCGCGTCCTGCGGCGACCAGACCCCGGCGAGGGCGGCGGCCGTGTATTCGCCGACGCTGTTGCCGAGCAGGGCGGCGGGCCGTACGCCCCACTGCTGGAGCTGGCTGCCGAAGGCGTATCCGAGGACGAACAGGGCGAGTTGCTGGTGCACGGTGTCGGCGAACCACTCCTGCGGCGTGTCGTCCCCCTCCGCGACGACGGGCGTCAGGTCGATGCCGTGAGCGTCGAGCACGGTCTTGCGTATCGCGTCGAACGCCGTCCGGAATCCGGGGAGCAGGCGATGGGCCGCCGCGCCCGCGGCGTGCCGCAGGGTGCCCTGGCCCGGGAGGACGAACGCGACCTTGCCGATCCTGCGCGGCTTGGCGGTGGCGTCCCGGGCGCCCTCCCGCTCGGCGACGCCGCGCAGCAGCCGGGCCGCCTGCCGGGTGTCGCGCGCCACGACGGCTGCCCGGTGCCGGTACGCGCGCCGCCCGGCGAGGGTGCGGGAGACCTCGGCGACGGACGGCGCGGCCGGATCCGGCACGAGCCGGTCGGCGAGCGCCCCGGCCATCCGGCCGAGGGCGTGAGGCACGGCCGCGGACACCAGCAGCGGCCGTGGCCCGCCCCGGTCCGGGAGCGGGGCGCGGCGGGGCGCGGACCGAAGGACCACATGGGCGTTGGTGCCGCCCACGCCGAAGGAGCTGACGGCTGCGACCCGGGCCCCGTCGTCCCGGCGGGGCGTCCACGGCTCGCACCGCTCGACGATCCGGAACGGCGAACTGTCCAGTTCCAGCAGCGGGTTGGGCCTGGCGAAGTGCGCGGTGGGCACGAGCCGGCCGTGCTCCAGCATCAGCGCGGTCTTGATCAGCCCGGCGACTCCGGAGGCCACACCGGTGTGACCGATGTTCCCCTTCACGGCGCCGAGCGCGCACCGCTCGCGGCCCGCCGCAATCCCGAAGACATCGGCGAGGGCCTGCACCTCCACCGGGTCGCCGAGCCGGGTCGCGGTGCCGTGCGCCTCGACGTAGTCGATGTCCGCCGGGTCCACTCCCGCGATGCGCTGCGCGGCGCGGATCACCTCGCTCTGCCCGGTCAGGGACGGCGCGGTGTACGCCATTTTGTCGGAGCCGTCGTTGTTGACGGCGGTACCGGTGATCACCGCGGCGATCCGGTCGCCGTCGCGCACCGCGTCCACGAGCCGCTTCAGCACCACCACGGCGACACCCTCGCTGGGCACCGTACCCGCCGCCTCCTCGTCGAAGGGCCGGCAGCGGCCGTCGGGCGAGAGGATGCCGTCCGGCTCGTACAGATAGCCCCACTCCCCGTCGGGCATGACGGTGACGCCTCCGGCGAGGGCCGCGTCGCACTCGCCGCCGACGAGGGCGCGTGCGGCGAGGTGGGTGGCGGTCAGTGAGGTGGAGCAGGCCGTCTGGACGGTGAGCGCGGGGCCGCGCAGCCCGAGCTTGTAGGCGGCGCGGGTGGCGAGGAAGTCCTTCTCCCGCCCGATGTAGCGGGCGAGTTCACCCAGGTCGGGGTCGGTGTGCTCGCCCACCCGGTCGGCACCCGCGTACACCCCGATCCGGCCTTTGAAGCGGGTCGGGTCAAGGCCCGCGTCGTCGAAGGCGGTGACCGCGCACTCCAGGAACACGCGCTGCTGCGGGTCCGTCGCCGCCGCCTCGGCCCGGCTGTAGGAGAAGTACGCCCGGTCGAACCGGCGGGAGCCTGCGATGACACCCATGGCGGGGACGAAGTTGTCCCGGCGGACGTAGGAGGGGTCGGCGCCCCGGGCGATCAGCCGTTCGGGGTCGAAGCGGGTGATGCCGTCCGCGCCGGCCATCAGGGCCGCCCAGTACTCGTCCAGGTTGTCGGCCCCGGGCAGCCGGCAGGCCATGCCCACGACCGCCACGGCGCCGTCCCCGTACTCGCCTGCGCTCGGCACGGTCACACTCCCAGGTCGACGTAGAGGTGGTCGAGGCCCACGTACGAGAGGTTGGGGCCCCACACCGCTGCCTCGGGTGCGAGCCGGGCGGCCGGGAAGCGTGCGGCGAAGCGGCGCAGCAGCACGGCCGCCTCCAGCCGGGCGAGCGGTGCGCCGACGCAGTAGTGCGGCCCGAACCCGAAGACCAGATGCTGCTCGGACGCGGCGCCCTCGGCGGTGCCTGCCGCTTCGCCGGTGACCGGGCAGGCCGCGGCCGGTGCGCCGCCGTCGGCGAGCAGGCCCCCTCCGGTGAGGCTGACGAGGACGAGGTCCCCCTCCTTCATGTGCTCTCCGGCGAGCTCCTGGTCGTGGGCGACGACGCGGCCCAAGTGCCGCAGCGGCGGGCGGCGTTGCAGCACCCGCTCCACGAACGCCTCTGCGGCGCCGGGCCGCTGCTCGCGCACGGCGTCCCATACCTGCGGCTCGCCCAGGACGTCCAGGACTGCTGACGCGAGCAGCGACGACGTGGTCTCCAGGCCCCCGAAGAGGTTCATCGCCCAGGTCGCCGTCGTGCGTGCCCGGTCCTCGGGGGTCTCCTGCGGGAAGGCCTTCGGGGCGGTGGCCCGGGACAGGGCCTCGGTCATCTCCACCATCGTGCGGTGGGCCGCCGCGGCGTAGTCCCGGCGGTACATCGCACCGATGAACAGCGAGAGGGTGCGCGCCCAGCGGTGCAGTACCTCGGGCGGCTCGGCGACTCCGACGACGTGCGCCATCACCTTGCCGGAGAGCCCGTCGGCGACGGCCGGCACGACGTCGTGCGGCACGGCCCCGGCCAGCGCGTCGAGGCATTCGTCGGTGAACTCCTCGACGCGGGGCGCGAGAGAGCGTACGTACGAGGCCGACATCACCCGCTGAACCGGGCGGCGCAGCGCCGTGTGCTCGGGGGCGTCGGCCTGCACGAACCACAACCGCAGGAACTCGGTGAGCTCGTGGTACTCCTCGCGCGCGGCGCCGGTCATGTACAGCTGGAAGGAGCGCTCGAAGGTCCCGGATGTGAAGCCGGGGTGGTTGAGGACCTGCCGGGCGAGCCGCGGATGCGCGACGACCCAGCATTCGAGGCCCTCGTCCCACGCGAGCGGGGGTGTACCGTTCACGCGCCGCCGGCCTCCTTCTCGACGAGCGCCCGCAGGCCGGCCGGGGTCGGGGAGAGCAGGAAGTCGCGCAGCCGCACGCTCACACCGAGGCGCTCCTTCACCTTGCGCATGAGGCGCACCGCGCCGAGGGAGTTGCCGCCCACCATGAAGAAATCGGTGTCGGCGTCGATCACGGCCCCCGGCTCGGCTTCCTCGGTGAGCTCGGCGAACAGCTCGATGATGCGGGTGGTCGTGGCCGCGCCCTCGGCCTCCGCGGCCCGGGTCGCCTGCCCTGCGGGTACGGCGCGGGCGGCGAGGGCACGCCGGTCGACCTTGCCGTTGGCGGTGACCGGGATGCGGTCCACGATCGTCCACAGGGTGGGGACCATGTAGGCGGGCAGCCTCTGCTGGAGCAGGGCACGCAGGTCCGTGGCGGCGAGGGCGGCGCCCGCGGCCGGAACCACCGCGGCGACCAGCCGTTTGTCGGCGCTGTCCCCGTCGGTGACCTGTACGACGGCGTCCTGGACGGCGGGGTGCTCGGTCAGCACATCGCTGATGGCGCTGAGTTCGACCCGGTAGCCGCGCAGTTTGACCTGGTCGTCGGCGCGCCCGAGGAAGCGGAGCCTGCCGCGGGAGTCGATGCGCACGATGTCGCCGGTGCGGTAGAGCCGCTCGGGCACGTCGGGCGAGAACTCCCCGAAGGAGCGCGCCGTCTCGTCCGCGTCCCCGAGGTATCCGTCGGCGAGGCCCGCTCCCGCCGCGTACAGCTCACCGATCGCGCCGGGCGGCAGCAGCCTGCGCCGCCCGTCCAGGACGTAGACCCGAGTGCCGGGCACGGGCCGGCCGATGGGCAGCGGGCCGTCGACCTCGTCGGGCAAGGAGACCGAGTGCGTGGTGGTGAAGGTGGTGTTCTCGGTGGGGCCGTAGCCGTTGGTGACGACGATGCCGGGGTGGCGGGCCAGCACCCGAGCGGTGTGTTCGTGCGGCACCACGTCGCCGCCGGTCAGCAACTGCCTCAGGCCGCCGAGCGAGTCGGGAGCGAACTCCTCCACGAGCCGGAACAGGCCCGCGGTGAGCCAGGCCACGGTGATCTCGCGCTCGCGCAGGAAGGCGCCCAGTTCGGTGGGCGAGGCGAGCCCCGCCGGATGCACCTCCAGGGTCGTCCCGGTGAGCAGGGCGCCCCACAGTTCGAGGGTCGAGGCGTCGAACGCCAGGGGGGACAGGCGCAGCATCCGCTCGCCCGGCCCCAGGCGCACGAACCCCGCCTCATGCACAAGACGGATCACAGCGCGGTGCGGCACGGCGACGCCCTTGGGCTCGCCGGTGGAACCGGAGGTGAAGGCGACGTAGGCGAGCCGGGCGGGGTCCTCGGGCGCGAGCTCCTCATCGTCGGCGTCCGCCGGCCGCCAGCTGGGCTCCCACACCGCGACCGGCTCGGTGCCCAGCGCGCGGAAACGGCGCGCGGCGTCCCCGGCGACCGGTCCGACGAGCGCGGCCGACGGCCGGGCGCGGGCCACGATCCTCGCCAGATGGGCGTCCGTCGCGCTCTGCTCCACGCCCACATAAGCGGCGCCCGACCACAGCACTCCCAGGACGGCGGCGGCCTCGGCGACCGAACGCTCGACACCGACCAGCACCCGGTCGCCGGGACGGACCCCGGCGGCGCGCAGCAGCCGCGCCTGTTCGCGTGCGGCACCTATCAGTTCGGCGTACGTGAGCCGGGCGGACCCGTCGCGTACGGCGATGGCGTCCGGGGTGCGGGCGGCGGCCGCGCGGAACAGCGCGTCGAGGGAGGTGTCGGGGAACTCCCGACGGGTGTCGTTGAGTTCGGCGAGCCGGGCGTGGGCGTCGGCGGACATGCAGCGCACGTCCTCCAGGCGCTCGGCGGCACCGGTGGCCAGCTCCCCGGCGCCGGCCACGAAGTCGGCGACGAAGGCCCGGGTCTCGGCCTCGGTCCAGACACCGGTGGCGTATTCGACGTGGCCCGCGTAGGCCGGGTCGGAGTGCCCGATGAGCATGGTCAGGTCGAACTGCGAGCCGCCGCCGTGGCCCTCCTCGACCCGCAGCCGTGCGGTACCCGCGTCGAGGGACTGCGGCACCAGCTGGTCGTGCATGCCGAAGCAGACTTGGACCAGCGGGTGGCAGCCGAGGCTGCGCTCGACGCCGAGCCGGGAGACGAGTTCCTCGAAGGGCAGGTCGCCCGCGTCGATGCTCTGTACGAGCGAGGAGTGCACGGAGAGCAGGTAGTCGGCGGGGCTCAGCTCGTCGTCGATGTCGACGCGGACCGGGACGAGATTGCCCGCCACGGCGATCAGCCGCTCCAGATCGCTGCTCCCGCGCCCGAGCAGCGGCACACCGACGAGCAGGCTGCGGGCCCCGGTACGGCGGCCGACGGCCAGGGCGAAGGCGCCGAGCAGGAAGGCGTACGGGGTGATGCCGAGCGCGCGGGCCCGCTCGGCGACGGCGGCGGTCACGGCGGGCCCGATGTCCAGTGCGGTGCGCTCGCCCTCGGCGTCCTGGACGGCGGGGCGCTGCCGGTCCGCGGGCAGTTCCAGAGCCGTGGGCACGCCGCCGAGGTGGCCCTTCCAGAACGCGGCCTGGGCGTCCCACACGCCACGTGCCCGCAGGACTTCCTGACGCTCGCTCAGCACCCGCACCGGGACGGCCGGTCCGGCCTCCGGCTCGAGGCCGGTTCCGGTGCCGGTGCCGGTGAGCGCGGCGTGCCGTGCGAACAGCTCACGTAACAGCAGCCCGACCGCCCAGCCGTCGAGCACCATGTGGTGCGCGGACAGGACGACGGCGTCGCGGCCCGCCGGGTGCGAGAAGTACAGCAGCCGCCAGGCGGGCGCGGCCGACAGGTCGAAGGGACGGCGCCCCTGTTCGGCGCCCTCACGGCGGACGAACGCGTCGAAGTCCTCGACGGCCCCCTCGTGCACGATCTCCGTCAGCTGCGGCGCGTGGGAGGGCAGTACCTCCCGTACGACGTCGTCCTCGCCGTCGCCCGGGCTCTCCCGGAAGACGGTGCGCAGCCCCTCGTGGCGGGCGGCGGTCTCGGCGAGCGCCTTGGCGAGGGCGCCGCGGTCGATGCGACCGCCGTCCTCGGCGTGGCAGGTGAAGACGAGGTTGTACGGGGATCCACCGGCCACCCGTTCGATGAGCCACATACCGCGCTGGGCCGGCGAGAGGGCCGTGTCCCCGTGGGGGCCCACCTCGGCGGTGACCTCGGTTGTCTCCTCGGCCCGCGCCCCGGCGAGGACCTCGGCGAGCGGCCGGCCGCCGAGCAGCTCCTTCACGGCGATGCGCAGGCCGAGCCGCTCCTGGGCCTGGGCGGCCAGACGCATGGCCCGCAGCGAGTCGCCGCCGAGGGAGAGGAACGTCTCCGTGGCGAAGCTCGCCGGGTCCGCCCCGCCGAGGACGGCGGCGGCCAGCGCTTCGCGGGTCGGCGCCATCAGACGGCCTCGGCGGGGCTCGCGAGGAGATCGGCCTGGCCGCCGACGGTGGCGGAGCGGAACAGGTCGATGGTGCGCAGGGTCCGCCCGGAGGTCTGGCTGAGGCGCTCCACCAGGACCACGAGAAGCAGCGAGTCGCCGCCGGCCTCGAAGAAGCTGACGTCGTCGTCGATGTCGTCGGCGGCGTCGATGCCGAGGATCTCGCGCCAGATGGACCGTACGAGTTCGAGCCGCTCCTCGGGGTCGTCCAGGTTGATCGTCTCGACGGGCTGTTCGAGCACGGGTTCCTCCGGTGAGGTGGCAAGGTCCGCGGCGCTGTGCCGCAGATCTGTCAGGAAGGCGGACACGGCGGAGTGATCGGTGACGTCCGTCGGGTGGTCGAGGGACAGCTCCAGTTGCCGGCCGTCGACGTCGTCGGCGATCCGGACGAACACCGCGAGGTCGTACTTGACGTAGAGGGGGTCGAGCGGGCGCAGCCGGCCGGTGACGCCGGGGGCGAGCACGGGAGTGTGCGGGGCGTCGTCGAGATTGAGCAGGACCGGGGTCAGGGGTGGCCAGAGCCGGGTCCGGTCGGGGTTGAGTTCGGCGGCGAGCGCGTCGAGCGGCACATCGGCGTCCATGAACGCCTCCATGCTCGCGCCCCGGGCGCCGCGCAGCAGTTCCCGCCAGCTGGTGTCCGGCTCCAGGGAGATACGCAGCACCACGGTGGTGATGAACATGCCGATGACGTCGGCGGCGTCGGGATGGTCGCGGCCCGGCCAGGCGAAGGCGATCAGGAAGTCCCGCTGTCCGCTGCCGCGGGCCAGCGTGCCGGCGAGCAGGGCGACGCCGAGCATGAAGGTCGTGCACCCCTCCTCGGAGGCGACCGCCAGGGCCTTCGCGGTGCGCTCGGCATCCAGGCGGGTGGTGACGGTGGCGCCGAGCCGGGCGGCCTCCAGGTCGTCTCCGGCGCCGCGATCGAAGGGAAGGCGTACGTCGACGGGTGCGCCGCGCAGCCGCTCGACGACCTCGGTGACCTGGGCGGCCACCTCGTCGGGCGAGCGGTCGGCGACGACCGAGGCGGGGTGCGGGGGATCGCTCAGCTGCGGCCGGGTGCCGGCGAGCCGGGCCCGGTAGACGGCGAAGATCTCCTCCAGGAGCATCGTGCGCGACAGGCCGTCGACCACGATGTGGTGCGAGACGAGGACCAGCAGGGTGCGCCGGGCGTCGAGCCGGACGACCACGGCCCGCACGGGCGCGTCGGCACCCAGGTCGAACGGGGTGCTGCACAGCTGCCGCACGAACGCGTCGACCTCCGGGGCGCCGAGTCCCTCGGCCTCGGCGTCGCGCAGCACCGCCTCGCCCGGTTCACCGTGGGTGCTGTACTCGACGCGGCGGAGCCTGGCGTTGAACCGGAAGCGGGCCCGGAGCGACGGATGCCGGGCGATGGTCAGCCGGGCGGCCTCGACGAGTTGCCCGTGGTCCACCTCACCGGTGAACTCGACGACGGATGGGACGAGTTGGGTGGGTCTCTGCAGTTCGTCGCGATCGAGGACCCACAGACCCTGCTGCATCCGAGTGGCCGGGTACCAAAGAGACTCTTCCGGCACGTGTAACGACGAATCGGACAACAAGTGAGATTCCCCCGAAACTCATACAGCAATGGAACCGCTTACTGGAAGCGCGAATACAGTCGACGACACACGGAACACAACGACCCCCGCGCGGCATGTTTTCGCCGCAAGGCGCAGAAGGGGGTGTGAATCTAAGCAGGGCAGCACCGACGTCCAATGGCTGAATGACCCTAGGCAGCGCCCGATGAACATGTCAAGGGCGGTCGGACTCGGCGGAATTCAACGCTCCCGGACCTGCCGATCAACCGTTATGCATTGCTTTTCGGCCACCTGGCTCAAAGCAATTCCGACACGCGGAACATGTCCAATTCATTGCACGCTCGCGTGACCCGAGAGTACATGGTCAAATCATTGAGCTTTAATCGACACCGATCGTGTACGTTGTCTCGCGGCGTCCCCGCCCCCGCCGGCTTCCACCGCACCAGGAGGAGGGGCTCCGCGCCCGGACGAAAGGACAGCCGCCTTGAAAGTCCATGACGCCGCCATAACCAACGCCGCGATTTCCGGATGCCCCGTGCACCCTGGTGCGACGGCCGATCTCGTCGACCCCTGGCTGTACAGCGGCGGCGACGCACACGCCGTATGGCGCCGGATGCGCGCGCAGGAGACCCTCACGCGCCAGGAGGTGGACGAAGAGCGCGGCTTCTGGAACATCGTGGGGTTCGACGACGCCGAACGTGTCCTGCGCGACACCGAGACCTTCACCTCGGAGCGCGGCACCATGCTCGACCTCCTCGGCACGGACGACCCGGCCGGCGGCAAGCAGCTCGCAGTCACCGACCCGCCGCGCCACACCGAGATGCAGACGCGCCTGAAGAAAGCACTTGCGGTCAAGGCCGTCGAGCGGCAGAAGGACATGATCAGGCCGCTGGTCGTCGACCTGATCGCACCGCTCGGCGACGGCGGCACCTTCGACTTCGCCGAGGCGATGCTGGCGATGCCGATGTCCGTGACCGGCACCATGATGGGGCTGCCGAAGGCGGACTGGCCCTGGCTGAGCCGTCTGACGACCATCTGCATCGCCGCGGACGACCCGGAGTACCAGGACCCCGGCGGCAAGGCGGCCACCCTGGCGCGGGCCCACCGGGACCTGTTCGCGTACTTCCAGGACCTGATGCGCTTCCGCCGCCACAGCCTCGGCGACGACCTGCTGAGCGTGCTGATCTCCACCGAGTTCGAGGGCCGCCACATGGACCCCGGTGAGATCGTGGCCAACTGCTACAGCCTGCTGCTCGGCGCGAACGTCACCACCCCGCACTCCCCCAACTACGTGATGGCGGAGTTCATCGACAAGGGCGTGCTCCAGGACTGGGCCGCGCACCCGGACGTCACCACCTCGGCCACCGAGGAGGCGCTGCGCTGGGCCTCGCCCGTCAACCACTTCCTGCGCTACGCCACCCGCGACGTGGAGGTCAGGAACACCAAGGTCGGCGCGGGCGACGCGGTGGTCGTCTGGCTCGGTTCGGCCAACCGCGACGAGGCCGTGTTCCCCGACGCGCAGACCTTCGACATCCGCCGCAAGCCCAACAAGCACGTGGCCTTCGGCATCGGCCCGCACTACTGCATCGGGCACAGTGTGGCCCGTGTCACCTTACGCATCCTCTTCGAGGAACTGCTCACCCGCTTCGAGGACTTCCAGCCGGCCGGCAAGCCGGAACGCCTCGCCTCGAACTTCGTCTCCGGCTGGAAGCACGTGCCCATCACCGCCCGGCCGCGCCGCGGCGCCGGCAAGGCCGGGTGACGCGACGATGGCCGTGACCGCGCCGTCCACCCCGTGGCTGCGCCGCTTCCACACCTCCGAACCCGGCGCGATGCGGCTGTTCTGCTTCCCGCACGCCGGTGGCAACGCCTCGTTCTTCCACCCGTTCTCGGCGCGGCTCGCACCGCGGGCCGAGGTGCTGGTCGTGCAGTATCCGGGACGCCAGGAGCGGTTCGACGAGCCCTGCATCGAGGACCTGCACGTCCTGGCCGACACCGTGGCCGCGGAGCTCACCGCGTGGGCCCACGAGCCGTTCGCCCTGTTCGGGCACAGCATGGGAGCCACGCTGGCGTTCGAGGTGGGCAGCCGGCTGCACGCCGCCGGGACCCGTCCGAGCGCCCTGTTCGTGTCCGGGCGGCGCGCCCCCTCGGTGCCCGCGCCAGGCTCGGTGCACCGGGCGAGCGACGACGAGCTGATCGCCGACATGAAGCTCCTGGGCGGCACGGACACGCGGATGCTGGACAACCCCGAGCTGCTCGCGGCGATCCTGCCTGCGATACGCAGCGACTACGTCGCCACGGAGACGTACCGCTACCGGGGGGCGCCCCGGCTCGACTGCCCCGTCACCGCGTTCATCGGGGACGCCGATCCCCGCGTGGACGCCCCCATGGGCCGGGCCTGGGCCGCGCACACGACGGAAGAGTTCCAGCTGCGTGTATTCGGCGGGGGTCACTTCTTTCTCGTACCGCATCTCGCTTCCGTCGTGGAGAGTGTCGCAACGGTTCTCGACACGACAGGCGACCCTCAAGCATTCACCCGGAGTTAATGATTCCGGCCTCCGCCATGAACGTCCGAAGCCCTGAAGAGGATTCTCCATGAAATACCGCGTCATCGGCAGCGACCCGGCAACCCGCCGCGAGGTGAGCGTCCTGAGCCTCGGCTCGATGCTCTTCGGGACGGTGACCGACGAAGCGACGTCTTTGGCCATTCTCGATCGTTTCGTCGAGGCGGGCGGAACCTTCATCGACACGTCAAACAACTATGCGTTCTGGGTCAACGGAACGCAGGGCGGGGAAAGCGAGGAACTGCTCGGCCGCTGGATCCGCAGCCGGGGCATCGGCGACGAGATCACCATCGCCACCAAACTCGGCGCCCGCCCGAACGCACCGGCGACCGGTTTCAGCCTCGACATCGAGGGACTTTCGGCCAAAACCATTCGGGAATCCGCCGAGCGCAGCCGGGAGCGCCTCGGTATCGAGCGCATCCACCTCCTGTACGCGCACATCATGGACGAGAAGACCCCCCTCGAGGAGACCGTCACCGGCTTCGCCGAGGTCGTGGCCGACGGCGTCGCGGGCCTGCTCGGCGCGAGCAACCACTGGGCCTGGCGGGTGGAAGCCGCCCGCAGCATCGCCAAGGCCGCCGGGCTGCCCGGCTACGAGGTCCTCCAGCACCACCACAGCTACCTGCGCCAGCGCACCGACATCCCGAGCCTGCGCTCGCCCGACGGCAACCAGGGCCTGGTCAGCGCGGACCTGCTCAGCTACGTACGGGCCAACCCGTCCCTCACCCAGGTCGCCTACTCCCCGCTGCTGTCCGGGGCGTATGTGCGCGACGACAAGCCGCTGGGCCCGGGCTTCGAGCACGCGGCCACGCCCGCCCGCCTCCAGGCCGTGCGCGAGGTGGCCGACGAGACCGGTGCGAGCGTGAACCAGGTCGTCCTGTCCTGGCTGATGGGCGGCGACATCCCGATCCTGCCGCTGGTCGGTGCGTCCTCGGTCGAGCAGCTCGACGACAGCCTGGCCGCCGTCGACCTCACGCTGACCCCGGAGCAGCGCGCCAAGCTCGACGGCGTGAACTGAGCGCCGTCCGCCGGCGGGCACCCCGGACGCGGGGTGCCCGCCGGCGTCGCGTCCTGCGTGCCGGGAAGCCCGGCTCCGGGCACGGGAGGGGAGGGCCGCCACTCATGGCACGTTCCACCCCGATTGACGGCCGCCGTCAACCGATGCCCGCGTTGTCGGTGGTCCGGTGCACCATGTGGTCATGAGCGTGGACATCGACATCACCGGGCTGCGGCCGGAGAGGGTCTCCGTCGTGCCCTCGCCCCTGGCCGAGCTCAGCATGGCGCTGCACGCGCTGTCCGAGCCGGGACACCACCCGGGCCTGCAGGGCTGGGTGACAAGCGTCACCGCCGGCCTCGACCCCCACCTGGCGGACCGGATGTGCGACGCCGACTTCCTGTGGCGGTCGACGTTCTCGGACCTCTTCCTGCCCTACGCGGGCGTCCCTGGCGGCGCGACGCTGCCCGGCGCGACGCTCGCCGAGGACCTCGACATTCTGGACAAGCTCAGCGACGAGCAGTTCGTGGACGCGGCCCTGGAGTTCACCTGCGCCGTCTGCTACAGCACGCGCGGGCCGAGCGCGCTCTCGGACACCGAGGTGCGCCGGCGCGCCCTGGAGCTGGCCGCCGCGCGCGGGCCCCGGCAGCTGCGGTTCAGCGAGCGGCTGCTGGCCGACCCGCCGCGGATCCGGGCCTGGCTGCGGCAGTTCCTGGAGGACTGCGACGCCGCGTTCTTCGCGGACACCTGGTCCCGGCTGCGCCACCAGCTCGCGGCGGACGCCCGCCACAAGACGGACCTCCTGCGGCGCAAGGGCCTTGCCGAGGCCCTCGCATCGGTGTCGCCCGCGGTGACGCTCGACGAGGAGGCGGCCCGGATCACCGTCGACAAACTCGGTGACGGCCGCACCGCCACGGTGGGCGGAGGACTGCTGCTCGTCCCCACCAGCCTGGGCCGGCCGCATCTGATGGTGCTGCACCGGTACGGCTGGCAGCCGGTGCTGCACTACCCGGTGAGCTCTCCGGAACCGGCGGCTCCGCCGTCGCTGGAGCAGCTGACGCTGCGGATGGCGGCCCTGTCCCACCCGGTGCGGATGCGTATGTGCCGCAGCCTGGCCCGCAGCGCGTTCACCACCGGGGAGCTGGCCCAGGTCCACGGGATGACGGCACCGGAGATATCCCGGCATCTGAGCGTCCTGAAGAAGGCGGGCCTGCTCGCCACCCGGCGCCGCGGCCGGTACGTCCTGCACCAGCTGGACGTGACGGCGGTGGCCCGGCTGGGCAGCGACTTCCTCGAGGGCATCCTCCGTTGAAGTGCTCTCCTCTCTTCGGCAAGCCTCAGGAAGGGGATTCCCACCTACCTTGCGGTGGCGGGCTTGACGCGTTTCCGCGCCTGACGACTGCTCCTTCCGGCAGCCGGGATGAGCGCAAGGCCCATCCGGTACAGGTGCAGGATGTTGCGGGCTGCGTTCCAGTCGGCGTTGCCCGACCAGCCGCAGTCGGTGTTCTTGCACACGAACACGGCTTGGGACTCCCGGCTGCCCGGCGTGGTGAAACCACAGACCGAGCAGCGCAGGGAGGTGCCGGGGGCGGGGACTTTGTGCAGGGTGCCGCCGTACTTGGCGGCCTTGTACGTCAGCATCGTCACGGTCCGCCCCCATGCCTCCTGGCTGATGGAACGGTTCAGACCGGCCTTCTGCGCGACGTTCCTGCCGGGCTCCTCGATGGTGCCCCGGGCGCTCTTGGTCATGTTCGGGATGTCCAGTTGTTCCACCACGATCACGCCGTAGGAGCGGGCGAGGTAGGTGGTGGTCTGGTGCTGCCAGTCTTGGGCTCGGCGCTTGGCTTTCGCTCGGAGCTTGCTGATCTGGTCGTATACCGCCCTCAGCCGGTTCGATGACCGCTGGCCGGGCTTGCGGTGCCGCTTGAGACGGGCGGCCTGCCTCTCCAGGCCAAGCAGCTTGGCCTTCTCGTCGGTGTTCAGCCACTTGTCGCGGTCGGAGGTTTTGTCCGGGAGTCGGGCGGGTCGCCCGTGGTCCTGGTGGTTGCCGTCCGAGAGGGCGAGGG
This sequence comes from Streptomyces sp. NPDC001156, assembly GCF_053598275.1. Classification (NCBI taxonomy): domain Bacteria; kingdom Bacillati; phylum Actinomycetota; class Actinomycetes; order Kitasatosporales; family Streptomycetaceae; genus Streptomyces; species Streptomyces sp. NPDC001156. The sequence goes on from NZ_JBSFJX010000032.1 coordinate 45,755, forward strand.
GGATGTTCACCCCGCAGTCGATACCGGCTTCCGGACCCTGGTGAGGCTCGGCCTTCGGCTCCATGGTGGTGATGCGGAAGGCGATGTGCCAGCCCAAAGCGTCCTTCACGAGCCGGGCGCCGGTGTTCCGGTTGTCGGCGTCCGCCTTCTTCCCAACGGGCAGGTCACGAGTCCAGCGGAACCGGACGCGCCCGACTTTGGGGATGTTGACCATGCCCCAGCGGCGGTGCACCCGCGTGATCTGAAGATCCCGGCCCTGGGGTACATCCACACTCATCGCCGACCGGAAGCGGGCCTTGAAGTTCGGCTCTTCGGCCCGGCCTTCCCAGCAGTTCTTCCACGCCTGGACGTACGTCTTCAACACGGCCTGTGCCGCCTGGGCGGGGAGCACGGCAAGGAAGTTGATCTCCTTGCGGGCCTGCCGTATCGCCGCATCAGCGCCGGCCAGCGACCGCTTCTCCTTCGGCAGCATCGTCCACCAGGCGTGCAGACAGTTCCACATGGTGCGGGCCGCGTGGGCCTGGTCGTCGATGAGCCGTACCTCGGCCAGACTCAGCGCCAGCCGGGCGCGATGCCCGAACTGCCTCTTGTCCAGGCCGAGTTCCGAGATCACGCGATCACCATATCATTTGGTACATGTCACCTCGCGAGGAGATCATGCGAGACGTGTGCACGGACTTCGAAGCCGAGCTGAAGCAGTTCAACGGCGAACACGACCACGTCCACCTGCTTGTGCACTACCCACCCAAGGTCCAGCTTTCCAAGCTGGTCAACTCCCTCAAGGGCGTCTCCGCCCGCCTGCTCAGGAAGGAGTACAGCGCGCACGTGCGCCGGTACCTGTGGGGCGGGCACTTCTGGTCCGGTTCCTACTTCGCCGGATCATGCGGCGGGGCACCACTGACCGTCGTACGCCAGTACATCGAGAACCAGCAGCGCCCCGCGGGCTGACCGAAACAGTGCGGACCCGTGCGCACGTGCGGGTCAGAGCAGTTTTGAGATGCGCCTCACCTCCCCCGTAAACGGGGAGCACTGCGCAAGATCAGAGGTAGACGTGGCACCAGTGGGATCCACCGGTCCCTGGCCGTCCACGGATCCGTGGCCGCCCACCGGCCGATCGGACTCCCGTGGGCGATGGGCCCTCCCGGCTCCCGGCTCCCGGCTCCCGGCTCCCGGCTCCCGGCTCCCGGCCACGATCGGCCCCTCGTCCGCGACGGGCTCCCGTCCGCGACCGGACCTCGCCGGCACACGGCTCCTGGACGCAAACGCCTCCCGTCCCTCGGCGCACCGGCCCGGTAGCCGGCCTCCGGTCAGTCGAACCGGATGTGCTTCAGCCCCACCTTCGCCTGGCGCAACCGGGTCCGTAGGGCGCCGCCCGTGTTGGGTGTGAGGGTCAGTCCGGCGAGCACCGCGATCCGGTCCGCCGTCTTGGGCACCGTGGAGTGGTCCGTCCACAGGTGTTCGGCGAACTCGGGCTCCCGCAGCCGCTCGAGGCAGTGGTCGAGCTGCTGGACGGCCCAGCTCTCCCTGCGCAGTGGGGCGTCCTTGCCGCCGACGTACTGCATGAGGTGGCCGAGACCGCGCTCCCGCAGCCTGCGCAGTACGGTCTCGCGGTCGGCGAGCAGCGCGAAGTGCCGTACGTCATGGCCCAGTTCACGCAGCCGACCGATCGTCTGCGCGAAGTAGTCCGGATCCGTGACGGTCATGGGGACGATGACGTCGCCGTCGTGCTTGCTCAGCGCCAGGTCGAGGACCTCGACCACGCCCTGCCGCCAGGACGCCAGGTCCTGGAAGTCCCCGCGCAGATCGGGCGGCAGCATGCGGCGCAGCCCGAAGCCGGCATGTTCCGGATCGCAGATGACGCTGCCGGGCAGGCGACGCTGTATCTCGTGTGCGGTCTGTGTCTTGCCGCCCCCGAAGGGGCCGTTGATCCACAGGAGCATGCGCCGACCCTAGTGGGTGCCCTTCACCTCCGGGGAACGCGGTGGCTCAACCGTGTCCGCCCGCCCGTACGAGACCGGTCTCGTAGGCGAGGACGACCACCTGTACGCGGTCCCGGAGGCCCAGCTTCGTCAGGATGCGGCCGACGTGGGTCTTCACGGTCGCCTCGGAGAGCACCAGCCGCGCCGCGATCTCACCGTTGGACAGCCCCTGGGCGACCAGCACCATGACCTCGCGCTCGCGGTCGGTGAGCCGTTCGAGCTCCTTGTGCCGTGGTTCCGTCGTGCCGCCCGGCAGCATGGGCGCGAACCGGTCCAGGAGCCGGCGGGTGGTGGAGGGCGCGACCACGGCGTCGCCGCTGTGCACGGAGCGGATGGCGGCGAGCAGTTCACCGGGCGGCACGTCCTTGAGCATGAAGCCGGAGGCGCCCGCCTTCAGCCCGGAGAACGCGTACTCGTCGAGGTCGAAGGTGGTCAGGATCAGCACCTTCGGCGGGTTGGGCTCCGAGCAGATGCGGCGGGTGGTCTCCACCCCGTCGAGCTTCGGCATACGGACGTCCATGAGGACCACGTCCACCTCGGTGGAGCGCAGCACCTGAAGGGCCTCGACGCCGTCGCCCGCCTCCGCGACGACCTCCATGTCCGGCTGGGCGGCGAGCACCATCCGGAACCCGGTGCGCAGCAGCACCTGGTCGTCGACGAGCATCACGCGGATCGGCATGGGGGGTCCTCCGGTCGGCCTTCGGTCGGTGGGCTGGATCGTGTGGCGGGCGGCTGGCGGTCTGGCGCGCACGTGTCAGTGAGCCGGTTTCAGCGGCAACAGGGCGCTGATGCGGAAGCCTCCTCCGGGGCGGGGGCCCGCGTCCAGGGTGCCGCCGACCATGCCGACACGCTCGCGCATGCCGATCAGTCCATGGCCCTGGCCGTCGATGCCGCCCTCCTCGTACAGCTCGTGCGGGGCGCCCTTGCCATCGTCCTCGACGAGCAGGCCGAGGCCGTCGTCGAAGTACACCAGGCGCACGCTCGCACCCGTGTTGGGACCCCCGTGCTTGCGCGTGTTGGTGAGCGCCTCCTGGACGATGCGGTACGCGGTGAGCTCCACGCCGCTGGGCAGCGGGCGCGGGGTCCCCTCCACCTTGAAGTCGACGGGCAGCCCCGCGCTGCGGCACTGCTCGACGAGCTCGTCGATCTGCCCGACGTCGGGCTGGGGAACGTACTCGCCGGCTTCCTTGTGCTCGCCGGTCCGCAGCACGCCGAGCAGGCGGCGCATCTCCGCGAGAGCCTGGCGGCCCGTTCCCGAGATCGTCTCCAGAGCCTTCTTCGCCTGCTCGGGGGCGGTGTCGAGGACGTAGGCGGCGCCGTCCGCCTGGACCACCATCACCGAGACGTTGTGGGCGACCACGTCGTGCAGCTCGCGGGCGATCCGCGCGCGCTCGGCGGCGACGGCCACCTTGGCCTGCGCCTCGCGCTCCTTCTCCAGCCGGGCGGCGCGCTCCTCCAGCTGGGCGAGATAGGCGCGGCGGGTGCGCACCGAGTCGCCGAGCACCCAGGCGAGCGCGAACGGCACGCTCTGGAAGACGGCGATCGCCACATTGCTCAGGGGACTGGAGTGGTGCTGCGCCCAGCGTGCCTGTGCCAGCGGCCCGGCGAGCAGACCGCCGATCAGCCCGACGCGCGAGGCCCAGCCGGCGCCGTCCGCGGCGACCGTGTAGATGATCACGAGCATGGCGAAGTCGGCGACCATCGACTCCTGGTCCAGGGCCAGCTGGGCCACCCCCATGGCCGCCGCCACGATGAGCATCTTCTCGGGCATCCGGCGGCGGAGCGCGACGACCACGCACAGGACAGCCGAGATCGCGAGCCCCACCGGGAGCGACCCGTGGTAGTTCCGCGCCCCGTCGAGGTTCGTCAGGCTCACGCAGGAAAGCCCGAACAGGACCACGGCCCAGAAGCCGTCGACCCACGTGGGGTGTCTGCGGAGGAAGTCATAGAGGCCCTGCACGTAACCCAGCGTAGGGAAGCCCAGCGTGTGCGGGGTCAACCGGAGGGCCGATCCGGGGCGGACACGCGTACTCCGCAAGGTGGATGTCTTGTGACTCCGGTCGCTTAGGAGCGGCTTTGGGCGCCGGGCGCGCGGGGTGCGCTCCGGTGGCGTGCCGCACGCTCGGGGCGCGCGGCACGCCTCCGGGCTCCCGGCTCGTGCCCGGACCGCACGCTCCCCGCGCATGGCCCGTCCGCACCCCGCCTAGCCTGAACGCGTGGCAGACAGAGGCGACGGCGAGTGGCGCGGATGGCGGGCGGCGGCCGAGGAGGCGCTGTACGGGGCGGACGGGTTCTACCGGCGGCCCGAGGGACCCGCGGGGCACTTCCGTACGTCCGTGCACGCCTCGCCGCTCTTCGCCGCCGCCGTGGCCCGGCTGCTGTGCCGGGTCGACGAGGCGCTGGGACGGCCCGAGGAGCTCGCCTTCGTGGACATGGCGGCCGGCAGGGGCGAGCTGGTCACCGGCGTCCTCGACGCGCTGCCCCGGGAGGTCGCGGACCGCACTCGCGCGTGTGCCGTAGAGATCGCCGAGCGCCCCGAGGGCCTCGATTCCCGCATCGAATGGCTCGGCGAGCCCCCGGCGCGGATCGAGGGGCTGCTGTTCGCGAACGAGTGGCTGGACAACGTGCCGGTCCAGGTCGCGGAGGCCGGCGCCGACGGCGCGCCCCGGCTGGTCCTGGTACGTCAGGACGGCAGCGAGCGCCTCGGGGAGCCGGTCGCGGGCGCGGAGGCGCAGTGGCTCGAGCGCTGGTGGCCGCTGTCCGCCGAAGGGTGCCGCGCCGAGATCGGCCTCCCCAGGGACACCGCCTGGGCCGAGGCCGTCGCCACCCTGAGCCGGGGACTCGCCGTCGCCGTCGACTACGCGCACCGCACGGACGCCCGGCCGCCCTTCGGGACGCTCACCGGATTCCGCGCCGGCCGGGAGTGCGCGCCCGTACCCGATGGATCCTGCGACATCACCGCGCATGTGGCACTGGACGCGTGCGCGCTGCCGGGCGCACGCCTCATGACCCAGCGCGCCGCCCTGCGCGCTCTCGGTGTCAGCGGCGCACGTCCCCCGCTGGCCCTCGCGTCCACCCACCCGGCGGCCTATGTGCACGCCCTCGCACAGGCCGGAACCGCCGCGGAACTGATCGCGCCCGGAGGCCTCGGCGACTTCGGCTGGCTGCTCCAGCCGGTCAGCGTCCCGGCGGCCCGTCTCGGGGAGCTATTTGTCGATGTCCCCGACCACGAAGAACATTGAGCCGAGGATGGCCACCATGTCGGCGACCAGTGTCCCCGGCAGCAGCTCGGTCAGCACCTGGATGTTGTTGTACGAGGCGGAGCGCAGCTTGAGCCGGTACGGGGTCTTGTCGCCCTTGCTGACCAGGTAGTAGCCGTTGATGCCGAGCGGGTTCTCGGTCCAGGCGTAGGTGTGGCCCTCGGGCGCCTTGAGTACCTTCGGCAGACGCTGGTTGACCGGCCCGGGCGGCAGGTCCGCCAGCCGGTCCAGGCAGGCGTCGGCCAGGTCGAGCGCGTTGTGCGTCTGCTCCAGGAGGCACTCGAAGCGGGCCAGGCAGTCCCCCTCCTGGCGGGTGACGACCTTCAGCGTGTCCTGGAGCTCCGGATAGGCCAGGTACGGCTCGTCGCGGCGCAGGTCGAAGTCCACGCCGGAGGCTCGTGCGATCGGACCGCTCACGCCGTACGCGTGCACGGCCCGAGGCGACAGTGCACCCACGCCCCGGGTGCGCCCCCGGAAGATCTCGTTGCCGAGCACCAGGTCGTCGAACCGGTCCATGCGGGAGCGCACCGCCGAGACGGTGGCACGCGCGCGTGCCGTCCAGCCCGCGGGCAGGTCCTCCTTGAGGCCGCCCACGCGGTTGAACATGTAGTGCATGCGCCCGCCGGAGATCTCCTCCATGACGCCCTGGAGTTCCTCGCGCTCCTGGAAGGCGTAGAACACCGGTGTGATGCCGCCCAGCTCCAGCGGGTACGACCCGAGGAACATCAGGTGGTTCAGGACCCGGTTCAGCTCCGCGAGGAGCGTGCGCATCCACACCGCGCGCTCGGGGACCTCCATCCCGAGCATCCGCTCGACGGCGAGGACCACGCCCAGCTCGTTCGAGAAGGCGGAGAGCCAGTCGTGACGGTTGGCGAGCACGATGATCTGGCGGTAGTCACGCGCCTCGAACAGCTTCTCCGCACCGCGGTGCATATAGCCGACGACCGGCTCCGCGCGCAGGATGCGCTCGCCGTCCAGCACGAGCTTCAGCCGCAGCACCCCGTGTGTGGACGGGTGCTGGGGCCCGATGTTGAGCACCATGTCGGTGCTCTCCGCGGCACCGCCGATCCCGACCATGGTCTCCGTCGTAGGAGTCATGGACACAGTCTCTCCTACGTACGCTTGCGGCATGGAAACGGGGACTGCGGGGAGGGGCGGCGAGCCCGTCTGGACGGGGCTGCCGCCGGGACTGCTGCGGATGCGGCGACTGCTGCTGGTGGTGTGGCTGGGACTGCTGACACTGGCCGTGGGGCTGCTCCTCGGTCTGCTCGCCGGGCCCCTCTGGGCGCTGTTCGCACTCGTGCCGCTCGCGGCGCTGTGCTGGGGCTGGGTGCTGCTGGGCCGCAACTGGCGCTCCTGGCGATACGCCGAGCGGGCCGACGACCTGTTGATCAGCCGGGGCGTGCTGTGGCGCGAGCAGACCGTGGTGCCGTACGGCCGCATGCAGCTGGTCGAGGTCATCTCCGGGCCGGTGGAGCGCCACTTCGGGCTGGCGAGCGTGCAGCTGCACACGGCCGCCGCCGCGACCGACGCCAGCATCCCGGGTCTCGACCCGGCGGAGGCGGAACGGCTGCGGGACCGGCTGACCGAGCTGGGCGAGGCCCGATCGGCCGGGCTGTGAGCGGGACCGCGGCCGGCCCCGCCATACCCGGCGGCCGGGAGGTCGCCGAGCGGCGGCTGCACCCGGTGACCCCGCTGCGGCGCGCCTGGGCGCCGGTCACCGTGGTCGCCGGCTGGGCCGCGCACGATCCCGGCCAGACCCGTCAGCAGCTGACGAGGCTGACCGGGACCACCGTCTTCATAGGCCTCGCGACACTCGTCCTGGCCGCCGCCCTGTACGGCTTCCTGAGCTGGTGGTTCACCCACTTCGCGGTGACCGACACCGAACTGCGCATCCGCACGGGCCTGTTGTTCCGCCGCACGGCCCATATCCGGCTGGAGCGGCTGCAGGCCGTCGACGTCACCCAGCCGCTGCTGGGCCGCATCGCGGGCGTCGCCAAGCTCAAGCTCGACGTCATCGGTACGGACAAGAAGGACGAACTGGCATATCTCAGTCAGGGTGAGGCGCGTGCGCTGCGGGCCGAACTCCTCGCCCGCGCTGCCGGTTTCGCACCTGAGACGGCGCACGAGGTCGGCGAGGCGCCGTCCCGGGTGCTGGTGCACGTGCCACCGCGCGTACTGGCCGTCTCCCTGTTGCTCTCCGGTGCGACCTGGGGATCGCTGTTCGCCGCGCTCGTCGTGCCTCCGGTGCTGTGGTTCGTCACCCACAGCCTGTGGACGGTGTTCGCCGTCGGGCTGCCGCTGCTCGGCACGGCGGCCACCCGGAGCGCGGGACGGTTCGCCCAGGCCTACGACTGGACGGTGAGCGAATCGCCGGACGGGCTCCGTATCGACCACGGTCTGCTCGACCGCGCCCATGAGACCGTGCCACCGGGACGGGTGCAGACCGTACGCATCGTGGAGCCGCTGCTGTGGCGGCGGCGTGGCTGGGTCGAGGTCAGGCTGGACGTGGCGGGCTCCTCCAACTCGGTGCTCGTGCCGGTGGCCCCGCGCCCGATCGCGGAGGCGGTGATCGCCCAAGTGCTGCCCGGGGTGACCGTGCCCGCGTCGCTGTCCCGGCCGCCGCGCCGGGCGCGCTGGTGCGTCCCGCTGTGGTGGCGGGGCCACGGGCTCGCCGTCACCGACACGGTCTTCGCCGCCCGGCACGGACTGCTGCGCCGGCACCTTGCCCTCGTACCGCATGCCAAGGTGCAGAGCGTGCGGCTCACCCAGGGGCCGTGGGAACGGTTCAGGAGCGTCGCCGACGTCCATGTGGACACCGGCGCCGGCCAGACGGTCACGGCCCGTCTGCGGGACGCTGGGGAGGCCGCGGCGCTGCTGTCCGCGCAGGCCGACCGGTCGCGCACGGGGCGCCGTGGCGCCCGGCCGGACCGGTGGATGGCCTCGTAGGCGAGGGCTCGCACGACGAGGGGCGGCGGCACATGGAGTGCCGCCGCCCCTGGCGTGTGTGAGGCCGGTGTCAGGAAGCCGCGGTGCGCAGCCCCTGGACGTCGATCTGCTCCGTCTCGTCGTGCGCCGTCAGATCGATGACCTGGCCCATGCCGCGGGCCTGCGGGTCCATGGCCTTGAAGCCGGACTCGGACTCCGCCTTGTGCATCGCGAGCGCCTCCTGGCCGACCACGTCCGCCAGGTCCTCGTTCTGCACGGACTCCAGCGACTCCCGCGACTTCTGCGTGCCGAAGAAGTCGAATCCGCCCTCGACGGTCGGGCGCCGCCGCGGGGCTGCCGGTACGACGGCCACGGCGGTCGGCACCGTGAAGTGGCCGGAGGCGTGCGGGGGCCTGGTGACGGAAGGCTGGGGCTGCTGCGCGGTCGGGGCGGCGGCGTGCTCCGGGCCGGCGACCGCCGTGGGCTTCCCCTCGGCCTCGACCGCCTCCGCGGAACCGCCCTCCTTGGCGGCGGACTCGGGGGCTTCGGGCGCGGCATTCGGCTTCCTGCCGCCTCCGTTGCCGGGCCCGCCCTCCGGGGGAGAGGCCTTGGCGGTCGCCTTGCGGCCGGCACTCCGCGGGGCGGACTTCGGCGTCCGGCCGGGCTGCCCGTCGCCGGTGACGGCAGCCGGCTCGGCCGCTTCGCCGTCCTGCGCGGCGCCGTCCGCCTGTGCCTCGTCGTCGCCCGCCGGGTCGGTGCCGGCAGCCTGCGTCCCGTCCTCTTCGGCGTCGGACTCGGCGTCGTCCGACTCGGAAGCGCCGGACTCCTCCTGCGCCTCGGCGTTGTCCTTGATCAGACGCACCAGCGCCGAGTCGGCCCGCATGAAGAGCGAGGAGCCCTCCGGCGAGAACACCCGGGCGGTCGACGGCTCGGCGTCCTCGGCCGACGGTTCGGCGTCCTCCGCGGCGGCGGCGTCCCCGGCACTCGCGGCGACCAGGTCCTCGGCGTCGTCGGGCGTCTCCTGCTCGGCAGGGGGCTTCGGCTCCGCCGCAGGCAGCGCCTTCGCGGGGCCCGTCGTCTCGATGGCCAGCAGCCGGCGGCCCTCCAGGGCGCTGGCGCGCTCCGTCTCCGCGGTGGCGTACCGGCGCAGCAGTGCGGCGTGCTCGTTGCGCAGATTGGCCAGTTCCGTGCGCTTGGCCCGCAGCTTCTGCTCCAGCTTGGTGCGCAGCTCACGCGATTCGTCGAGGTCGGTCTCCAGTTCGGCGACCCGCTCCTCATGGCGCCACTCGTCGCTCGCCCGCGCGCGCGTGAGGTCGGCGACGCGTTTGCCCGCGGCCAGATCCCAGCGGCGCATGACGACCGAGCCCACGGCCGTCGTCGCCGCAGCACCCGCGGCCAGCCCACGAAGCACCAGCGGCTCCGTGAACAGCCAGGGCCCGACGGCGCAGACGACCGAGACACCGGCGATCACCGAAGGAGGCAGCAGCCTGTGCAAGGGCGGAGAATGGCGGTGACGTCCACGTGGCATGGCCAGAAACTTACCGCGCGTAGGCGAATGATGGTGGCCCGCGTGGTAAAAACACGGCCACTGCGAACTCTTCACACCGTCCCACGGCCTCCGGAAAGGCATCGCGGCCCCCGAATCCGGCAGAAAGCCAATCCCGCGCATCCCCTTCGGGCACGGTACGGCCGACGACCGGCACCGCCCGCCCTGGCGGCCCTGCCGGGCCCCCTTCGGAACTGCGATCGTGCCCTCCGAATACGGGGAAGCGCCCCTGATACGGGGAAGCGGCCCTGCAAGATCGTTTCTTGCCGGACGCTTATCACGATCTCCGTCCCGGCTTCCACCACCGGGTAAAGGAACTCGACGGCTCCCGCCCGGAAAAGCGCCCGCCCCGGGCGACACCGAAGGGCACCGCTCCCCGGCGGTACCGGTCCCCTTCGGATTGCCGCTTGCCGCGAAATCCGGGCGGCGCGCCGGCCATTCAGCTGCTACCGGTCGCTGAGCCGCCCGCTCAGCCACTGCAGCGCCGCCGGGATCTCCCGCCGCCAGGTGTTGAAGTTGTGGCCGCCGCTGTCGAGGATGATCGACGAGATCCGGGTCGGCTTCCTGGCCTGCACCAGCTGTATGAACCTGACCGTGGACCTGTAGTCCTTCTCTCCGGCCTTGCTGCTGGTGACGAGCAGTGAGGTGTCGGGGGCCGGCAGGTGCTTGAGGCACCAGAACAGGTCGGCGCGGTTGCGCAGGTCGTCGTTGCCGTGGAAGAGGTCGCCCGTGGTCGGGTCGATCGGGGCCTTGTAGTACGGCGACAGCCCCGCCCCGGCGGCGTACGCGTCCGGGTGGTGCATCGCGAGCTTCAGCGCGCAGTAGCCGCCCGTGGAGTCGCCGATGACGCCCCAACTGCCGGGCTGCCTGCCCACCCTGTAGTGGGCAGCGACCGCGTCGGGGAGGTCCTTGGCGAAGAAGGTCTCGGTCTGCGGTCCCCCCGGGACGTCCACGCACTCCGTGTCCCTGGGCGGCGCCACCGTCGGCCGCATCATCACCAGGATCATCGGCTGCATCCTGCCGTTCTTGGCCAGCTCGTGCGCCGTCTGCGGGTAGTGCAGCCCCTTGATGAGCGCCTCCGCCGTACCCGGGTAACCGGTGAGCACCACCGCGGCGGGAAAGGTCCGGGCGCGGTACTGCGCCTGGAAGTACTCGGGCGGCAGGTACACGAAGGCGGGCGAGGCGATACGGGTCGTACGGCCCACGATGTCCACCTGCTGGACCTCACCGCCGTCCTGCGTCCGCGCCCCGCCCGGCACGGCCACCTGCCGTGTGTCGACCACCCGGAGAGGACCGCCGCTCGCCCCCGACGCGCCATGGTCGACCACCACACCCTGCTCGTTCTCCTGCCCGAACAGATCCGCCCAGCCCGCGTAGAACCCGAAGGCCTGATTGGCGCCCAGCCCGACCGATGCGAAGACCATCAACTGCGTGGCGAACAGCAGACCCACCCGTCCGGTGACGGCCCGCCAGTTCCGGTGCGCCAGCCGCGGCCAGTACCAGACCGTGCCGGCGAACAGCAGCACGGCGAGTACGACCGCCAGCACCAGCACTTTGTTGCTCGTGAGACCCATGAGCTTTCCCTGCCCGCGCTTTCCGTCCGCTCGGGTTTCGCTGCGCCTTCACGCGGGCTTGCCCGGGACTTTCCTTCGGCTTTGAACCGGCTTTGTGATGGGGAGTGAACCTCTCTCCCCAAGACACCGTCCTAGAGGGCGCAATGTCGCCGGATGCCCCGATCGGCACCGGGCTCAAGGTCTCTCGCAGAACTACGGGATGCGATGTCTGTCAGGATAGATGGGGAAAAGTCGGGTGAGGTTCCGAAGCGGTCCCTGGTGCGGCGCATAGTGCGCGGCCCTCGCCCGGAAGCCGTTCCCGCGCTGATCGCCAGGGCCTGCGCACTCGTGGGAGTCCTGGACGTCGCCGCAGGCGTCTTCCCGCGCTTCCGGCACAGCCGCATGCACCGCATGGCCGAGGTCCTGCCGGGCTCGCTCGGCCCCTTCGCCGCTGCCCTGTCGCTGAGCGCCGGAGTCCTCCTGCTGCTCCTCGCGCACGGACTGCGGCGCCGCAAACGCCGCGCCTGGCGTGCGGCCGTGGGGCTCCTTCCGGCGGGTGCCGTGGCCGAGTACGTCTACCGCCATTCGGTCATCGGCGTGGTCATCTCGCTGATGCTGCTGCTGCCGCTGGTGCGCCACCGGGACGAGTTCGCGGCGCTGCCCGACCCGCGCAGCCGCTGGCGGGCGCTCGCCAACTTCGTCCTCATGGGCGCCGGTTCCCTGAGCCTCGGCCTGATCATCGTCAGCGCCCACCCGCACCGCATGGTGGGCAACCCCAGCCTGGCGGACCGCATCGAGCACGTCCTGTACGGCATGTTCGGCTTCGAGGGCCCGGTCGACTACACCGGCAACACCTCCTGGACGGTGGGCTTCTCGCTCGGCGCGCTGGGACTGCTGACCGCGGTCACCACGATCTACCTGGCCTTCCGTCCCGAGCATCCGGCCGCCCGGCTCACCGAGGAGGACGAGGTACAGCTGCGCGCCCTGCTCGAGAAGCACGGCGGACGCGACTCGCTCGGCCACTTCGCACTCCGCCGCGACAAGGCGGTCGTCTTCTCGCCGAGCGGCAAGGCGGCGGTGACCTACCGGGTCGTGTCGGGCGTGATGCTGGCCAGCGGCGACCCGATCGGCGACGTGGAGGCCTGGCCCGGCGCCATCGAGCGCTTCATGGACGAGGCCAAGGCCCACTCCTGGACCCCGGCCGTCATGGGCTGCTCGGAGACGGGCGGCGAGGTGTGGACCCGCGAGACCGGTCTTGACGCCCTCGAACTGGGTGACGAGGCGGTGGTGGACGTCGCGGATTTCTCCCTCTCCGGGCGCGCGATGCGCAACGTGCGCCAGATGGTGAAGCGCATCGAGCGCGCCGGTTACGAAACCCGGGTACGGCGCATCCGTGACCTCGGCGAGGGTGAACTGGAGCGCATACGGCGGGCCGCCGAGGACTGGCGCGGCACGGACACCGAGCGCGGGTTCTCGATGGCGCTCGGCCGCATCGGCGACCCGTCCGACGGCGACTGCCTGATCGCCACGGCCCACAAGGCTGACGCGGAGGCGGGCCCGTACGGTGATCTGAGGGCCGTCCTGCACTTCGTCCCGTGGGGCACGGACGGGGTCTCCCTGGACCTGATGCGCCGCGACCGCTCGGCGGACCCAGGCATGAACGAACTGCTGATCGTGGCCGCGCTCCACGCCGCTCCCAAGCTGGGCATCGCCCGTGTCTCCCTCAACTTCGCGATGTTCCGCTCGGCACTGGCCCGCGGCGAGAAGATCGGCGCGGGTCCGGTGCTGCGGGCGTGGCGGGGGCTGCTGGTCTTCCTCTCCCGCTGGTTCCAGATCGAGTCCCTGTACAAGTTCAACGCCAAGTTCCAGCCGCGCTGGGAGCCGCGCTTCGTGGTGTACGCCTCCTCCAGCGACCTGCCGCGCATCGGCCTCGCGGCCATGCAGGCGGAGGGCTTCGTGAACCTGGCCCTGCCCCGCCTGCTGCGCCGTACGGCCCCGGCTCCCCGCCCCTGCGCCCACCACGTCGCCGAACACGGAGTCGGCGCCGCAAGCCGCGCCTGACGGAACCGCACCGACCGGGCACCGCAATCGGAGGCGGCCCGAACCGGGCAGAGGTGCCGCCAGCGCCTGACGGAACCTGCCCACCGACCGGCCCCGTCCGAGTCCGGTCGGTCCGGTCTCCAAGCCCGACCAGCCCGCGCCAAAGCCTCAACCCCCAGGCCGGAGTCCCCCGCTCGGGCCGCGACCTCTCGATCCCGGCCCGCCCGCGAGGCCCTCCGTCCGACGGACCCGCCCGTGCTCTTCCGCCGGTCCGCGAGGCCGTGACCGGTCGGTGAGCCGAGCGGGAGGCCCCGGGGGCCTACGCTGAACGTATGAGCACGAAGACCGGGCGGGGCCACGTGGCGGGCCTTCCGACATGGGACCGCTGCGCGGTCATGGGGGTCGTCAACGTCACCCCCGACTCCTTCTCCGACGGCGGACGCTGGTTCGACACCACCGCCGCCGTCAAGCGCGGCCTCGACCTGGTCACCGAGGGAGCCGACCTCATAGACGTAGGCGGCGAGTCCACCCGCCCGGGCGCCACCCGCGTCGACGAGGCCGAGGAGCTCAGGCGCGTCATCCCCGTCGTCCGCGGACTCGCCTCCGAGGGCGTCACGGTCTCCGTCGACACCATGCGCGCCTCGGTCGCCGAAAAGGCCCTCGCCGCCGGTGCCGCACTCGTCAACGACGTCAGCGGCGGCCTCGCCGACCCCGCCATGCTCGAGGTCGTCGCCGCCGTCGGCGCCCCCTTCGTGGTCATGCACTGGCGCGGCTTCCTGGAGGGCGGCAACGTCAAGGGCGTCTACGAGGACGTGGTCGCCGACGTCGTCGACGAGCTGCACGCGCGCGTGGAGGCCGTCCTGGAGGGCGGCATCGCCCCCGACCGGATCGTCGTCGACCCCGGCCTCGGCTTCTCCAAGGACGCCGGGCACGACCTGACCCTGATCGCCCACCTGGACCGTCTGCACGGCCTCGGCCACCCCCTGCTGGTGGCCGCCTCCCGCAAGCGCTTCCTCGGCCGGGTACTGGCCGGCCCCGAGGGCGCCCCGCCACCTGCGCGCGAGCGCGACGCCGCCACGGCCGCGGTCTCCGCGCTCGCCGCACACGCCGGCGCATGGGCCGTGCGCGTGCACGAGGTGCGCGCGACGGCGGACGCCGTGCGCGTCGCACGCGCCATCGAAGGAGCCCGGTGAGCACAGCCCACACGGATATCGAGCAGGTCGAGAAGGCCAACACCGCCTTCTACGAGGCGATGGAGCGAGGCGACTTCGAAGAGGTGTCCTCGCTCTGGCTCTCGCCCTCCGACCTGGGAGTCGACGAGGCGTACCACGATCCGGCGGACACCGGAGTGATCTCCTGCGTGCACCCTGGCTGGCCGGTTCTGACCGGTCGCGGCGAGGTCCTGAGGTCGTACGCGCTGATCATGGCGAACACCGACTACATCCAGTTCTTCCTCACGGACGTCCATGTCTCCGTCACCGGCGACACCGCCCTGGTGACCTGCACCGAGAACATCCTCAGCGGAGGCCCGGCGCCGGAGGACGGCGACGAGCTCGGACCGCTCGTCGGCCAGCTGGTCGTCGCGACCAATGTGTTCCACCGCACACCCGACGGCTGGAAACTCTGGTCGCACCACGCCTCGCCCGTCCTGACCGAATCCGCCGAGGAAGAAGAGGACGAGTCCCCTTCCTGAGGGGGTGGCTGCCACGCCGGAGTGGGTAGGCGGCAGATAGTGGCGGGAATCACCTACTCCTTGGTATTCGTGGCTACCAACCCGTAAGCCACCGCGTTCCCCAGGGGAAACACCGGATGAACCCTCCTCCCAGTCGCCGAGGCGCGCGCTCCGGGAGCCGGAGCTGACAGTGTCCGCAGGTAGATTCCTTCCAGGCCGGTGTTCCGACCCCACCCGGTGAGCACCTGCCGCTACCGACGATTGCAGGAGTGATTCGCGTGGATCGTGTCGCGCTGCGCGGCCTGAAGGCCCGCGGGCACCACGGCGTCTTCCCCAAGGAACGCGAGGAGGGCCAGACCTTCATCGTGGACCTCGTCCTCGGCCTGGACACCCGGCCGGCAGCGGCCGACGACGACCTGACCAAGACCGTGCACTACGGCGTCGTGGCGGAAGAGGTCGTCGCCCTGGTCGAGGGAGAGCCCGTCGACCTGATCGAGACGCTGGCCGAGCGCATCGCCTTCTCCTGCCTCAAGCACGCCCCGGTACGGGAGGTCGAGGTCTGCGTCCACAAACCGGACGCACCGATCGCGGTCCCCTTCGACGACGTGACCGTGACCATCACCAGGAGCCGAGTATGACCGCATTCCTCACCTGGGGTCAGAGCGACCCGACCGTCCAGCCGGTACCCACCTCCGTGGTGCAGCGCGTGGACGCCGCCGACACCACTTTGCAGAACCCCAAGCGCGCCGTGATCTCGCTGGGGTCCAACCTGGGCAACCGCCTGGAGACCCTCCAAGGCGCCATCGACGCCCTCGAGGACACCCCGGGCGTCCGCGTCAAGGCGGTCTCGCCGGTGTACGAGACGGAGCCGTGGGGCGTGGCGCCGGGCAGCCAGCCGGCGTACTTCAACGCGGTGGTCGTCGTGAAGACGACCCTGCCGCCCTCCTCTCTCCTCGAGCGCGCGCACGCCGTGGAGGAGGCGTTCCACCGGGTCCGCGACGAGCGCTGGGGCGCACGGACCCTGGACGTGGACATCATCGCGTACGCGGAGCACGTCTCCGACGACCCGGTGCTGACGCTCCCCCACCCGCGCGCCCACGAGCGGGCGTTCGTCCTCGCCCCCTGGCACGACCTCGACCCCGGGGCGCAGCTGCCCGGCCGCGGTCCGGTGGCCGACCTGCTCGCCGTCGTCACCCGTGAGAGTGTCATCCCCCGCGCCGACCTGGAACTCCGGCTGCCCGAGTAGTCGTTAAGGTCTACCGGGCGGGGATTTCTCTCCGCGCCCCGACCGAGTACGGCCTAGTGCCGGGCTGACGAAGGGACATCGTGAGAGAGCTGCGCATCAGGACGCTGGCAGCGGTGTTCGTGGTGGCCGGAGTACTGTCCTGGGCGGCCGCCCGCCTGTGGAACGCGGTGGGAACGCTGCCCCGGGTCCCCCTGGCCGCGCCCATCGTCCTCGCCCTGATCGCCGTGGTCCTACTGGCCACGGCGCTTTCGCTCCGCAGCCGTCTCAAGGCTCAGCGGGAGCGCCGCCCGGGAGCCAAGGGCGTCGAGCCGCTGATGGCGGCCCGGGCCGTGGTCTTCGGTCAGGCGAGCGCCCTCGTGGCGTCCCTGGTCGCCGGCATGTACGGCGGTACGGGCGTCTTCCTGCTGGAGTCCCTCGACCTCCCCACCCGCCGCGACCAGGCCATCTACGCCGGCTTCTCGGTCGTGGCCGGAATCGCCGTCATAGCGGCGGCCTTCTTCCTCGAACGGGTCTGCAAACTCCCGGAAGACGACGAACACGACGGAGGAACGGCGTCGGTCACCTGAGCCGCGGCGCGACTGCGAGGGTCAGCGCGCCATGATGAGGCTCATCGCCTCGTTCCGGGTCGCCGCATCGCGCAGCTGACCGCGTACGGCCGAAGTGATCGTCTTCGCACCGGGCTTGCGGATGCCGCGCATCGACATGCACATGTGCTCGCACTCGACCACGACGATCACACCGCGCGGCTCGAGTATCTCCATCAGGGAGTCGGCGATCTGCGTCGTCAGCCGCTCCTGTACCTGGGGCCGGCGCGCGAACACGTCCACGAGCCGGGCCAGCTTGGACAGACCCGTGATCTTGCCGCTGGTGGCCGGGATGTACCCGACATGCGCGACGCCCCTGAACGGCACGAGATGGTGCTCACACGTGGAGAACACCTCGATGTCCTTCACGAGCACCATCTCGTCGTGACCGAGGTCGAACGTCGTCGTCAGGACGTCCTCGGGCTTCTGCCACAGTCCCGCGAATATCTCCCGATACGCCCGGGCCACCCTGCCCGGCGTCTCCCGCAGTCCTTCTCGGTCCGGGTCCTCCCCGACCGCGATGAGCAATTCGCGGACGGCGTTCTCCGCGCGCTTCTCGTCGAACTCGCCGATCGTGCCTTCGCCGTCCAGCGTCACCGGGTCGGTCATGTGGTGCCTCGTTCCTGCGACTGTGACGCGCACGGATCACGCGTCTCATGTGCGACCTTGGGGAAATGCCGCGCCCCCCAGGCTAGAACCCTGGGGGGCGCGGCTGAAATTCCGGGCCTGTGAGCCCGTCGGAGGGCTGTGAGTCAGCTCTCTCGGCGGTCCTCCGGGGCCTTCTCCGTGGAGAGCGGCTCCGACGCGGTGATCGCCGGGCTGGCGCCGTTGGCCCCGTTCGTCAGTGCGAGCTCCCTCGGGGAGAGCACCGGCGGGCGGGTGGACGGCGTGCGGCGCGAGGAACCCGTCCAGGCAGGCCGCGGCGGGCGCTTGACGATCGGGGCGAAGATCTCGGCGATCTCCTCCTTGCCCAGCGTCTCCTTCTCCAGCAGGGCGAGGACGAGGTTGTCGAGGACGTCGCGGTTCTCGACCAGGATCTCCCAGGCCTCGTTGTGCGCGTTCTCGATGAGCTTCTTGACTTCCTCGTCCACCAGCGCGGCGACCTCTTCCGAGTAGTCGCGCTGGTGAGCCATCTCACGTCCGAGGAACGGCTCGGTGTTGTCGCCACCGAACTTGATCGCGCCGAGACGCTCGGTCATGCCGTACTGCGTGACCATCGAGCGGGCCGTGGACGTGGCCTTCTCGATGTCGTTCGCGGCACCGGTGGTGGGGTCGTGGAAGACGAGCTCCTCGGCCGCGCGGCCGCCCAGCATGTAGGCCAGCTGGTCCAGCATCTCGTTGCGGGTCGTGGAGTACTTGTCCTCGTCCGGGAGCACCATCGTGTAGCCGAGCGCGCGGCCCCGGGACAGAATCGTGATCTTGTGGACCGGGTCGGAGTTCGGCGAGGCCGCCGCGACCAGGGCGTGGCCGCCCTCGTGGTACGCGGTGATCTTCTTCTCCTTGTCCGACATGATCCGGGTCCGCTTCTGCGGGCCCGCGACCACGCGGTCGATCGCCTCGTCCAGCATCTGGTTGTCGATCAGCTTGCGGTCGCTGCGGGCCGTCAGCAGCGCCGCCTCGTTCAGCACGTTCGACAGGTCCGCACCGGTGAAGCCCGGGGTGCGGCGGGAGACGGCCGACAGGTCGACGTCCGGAGCGACCGGCTTGCCCTTCTGGTGGACCTTGAGGATCTCCAGCCGGCCCTGCATGTCCGGGCGGTCGACGGCGATCTGCCGGTCGAAGCGGCCGGGGCGCAGCAGCGCCGGGTCGAGGATGTCAGGGCGGTTCGTGGCGGCGATGAGGATCACGCCGCCCTTCACGTCGAAGCCGTCCATCTCGACGAGCAGCTGGTTCAGGGTCTGCTCGCGCTCGTCGTGACCGCCGCCGAGGCCGGCGCCGCGGTGGCGGCCGACCGCGTCGATCTCGTCGACGAAGACGATCGCCGGGGCGTTCGCCTTGGCCTGCTCGAACAGGTCACGGACCCGGGAGGCACCGACACCGACGAACATCTCGACGAAGTCGGAACCCGAGATCGAGTAGAAGGGGACGCCCGCCTCGCCGGCCACGGCACGTGCGAGCAGCGTCTTACCGGTACCGGGAGGCCCGTACAGGAGCACGCCCTTGGGGATCTTGGCGCCGACGGCCTGGAACTTGGCCGGCTCCTGGAGGAACTCCTTGATCTCCTGGAGCTCCTCGACGGCCTCGTCCGCGCCCGCGACATCCGCGAAGGTCGTCTTCGGGGTGTCCTTGGTGATGAGCTTCGCCTTGGACTTCCCGAAGTTCATGACCCGGGAGCCGCCGCCCTGCATCTGGTTCATCAGGAACAGGAAGACGACCACGATGAGGACGAAGGGCAGCAGAGAGAGCAGGATCCCGACGAAGGGGTTCTGCTTGGACGGAGCGACCGTGTAGCCGTCCGGGATCTGCTTGTGCTCGTACTTGTCCTGCAGGGAGTTGGCCAGGTTCACGCCCTGGTCGCCGATGTAGCTCGACTGGATCTTGGAGCTGCCATCGACTTTCACGCCGTCCTTGAGCGAGACCTTGACGATCTGCTCGTCGCCGGTGGTCAGCTTGGCCGACTGGACCTTGTTCTGATTGATCGCCGCCACAACTTGGCCGGTGTCCACCGTCTTGTAGCCGCCAGAGGAGCCGACGACCTGCATCAACACGACCACGGCAAGGACGGCCAGCACGATCCACATGACCGGCCCACGGAAGTATCGCTTCACGTCCATCCATACGGAGCGGTGCCGCCCCGTCCCTCCTGCCATAGTGAGTTTGATAAAGACAGTTCTTCTGACGGTACCCCAGGATTGTCACCCGAAGCCGCAGGGGACCTCTGGCATACCGTCCACGCATGCTCCAACGGCGAGAAAGCCGCTGGGGTTCCCGAACGTCCCCGAACGACCGCGACCCCGGGGTCGCGGTCACCGCGAGGAGGCCGGGCCCGGAAGCTCAGCCGCCGTATACGTGGGGCGCGAGCGTACCGACGAATGGAAGATTGCGGTACTTCTCGGCGTAGTCGAGTCCGTATCCCACGACGAATTCGTTCGGGATGTCGAATCCGACCCACTCGACTTCGATGGCGACCTTGGCGGCATCCGGCTTGCGCAGCAGCGTGCACACCTTGAGGGAGGCGGGCTCGCGCGAGCCGAGGTTGGAGATCAGCCAGGACAGGGTCAGACCGGAGTCGATGATGTCCTCGACGATCAGGACGTGCCTGCCCTTGATGTCGGTGTCGAGGTCCTTGAGGATCCGTACGACGCCGGAGGACTGGGTGCCCGCCCCGTAGGAGGACACCGCCATCCAGTCCATGGTGAGGGGGGTGGACAGCGCCCGGGCGAGGTCGGCCATGACCATCACCGCGCCCTTGAGGACACCGACGATCAGCAGGTCCTTGCCCGCGTACTCCGCGTCGATCTTCGCGGCCAGCTCGGCCAGCTTCGCGTCGATCTCTTCCTTGGTGATGAGCACCTGCTGGAGGTCGGCACCCATGTCTTTCGCGTCCACCCGCATCACTTTCGGTCGTCCCGCACTTGTCGCCCGCTCGCCTCCGGGAGCGGCTGCCGCCGTCGGCGGCCGGCCGTTACCGGGCGTCCGCGCCGCAGCAGCAGCCTGTCGGCTGCGGCCCGCGCGATCTGGGCGAGCTCTCCCATTCGACAGCGGCGCGCCCCTTCGGCTCGCTCGCGCGGCTGACCGGAACCGCCCCGAAGGGGCGACCGGGCGCCTCCCGCAGGAGGCGTGTTCTCAGCCTTGCCGAATCACCAGTCTGCCACCCTGCCGCTGAGCGACCACTTTGCCCGGGAGATTGATGGCCCCTTGGCCGCGCCAGCCGGTGATCAGGCGGTCGACCTCCTCGATGTGGCGGGCGAAGAGGGAGCCGGCCGGCGCGCCTGCCTCGATGGCGGCGCGGCGCAGGATCCGGCGGCGCACGGCGGGGGGCAGCGCGTAGAGCTTGGCGCACTCCAGGAGGCCGGAGGCGTCGCGCACGGAGGTCTCGACCTGGCGGGCCCAGGCGTCGAGGGCGTCGGCGTCGTCGCGGGAGAGCTGAGCCGTCCGGGCGAGAGCTTCGACGACACCCTTGCCGAGCGCCTTCTCGAGAGCCGGCAGGCCTTCGTGACGGAGGCGGGAGCGCGTGTACGCGGGGTCGGTGTTGTGCGGGTCGTCCCACACGGGCAGCGACTGGGCCATGCAGGCCTTGCGGGCGGTCTGCCGGTCGAGGTGCAGGAAGGGGCGGCGGTAGCGGCCGCCGGCCCCCGAGACCGCGGCCATTCCGGACAGCGAGCGGATGCCGGAGCCCCGCGCGAGGCCGAGCAGTACGGTCTCGGCCTGGTCGTCGCGAGTGTGTCCGAGGAGGATCGCGGCGGCGCGGTGGCGCGCGGCGGCGGCGTCCAGGGCGGCGTAGCGGGCGTCGCGGGCGGCCGCTTCGGGGCCGCCTTCGCGGCCGACGCTGACGGCGATGGACTCGACCGGGGCCAGACCGAGTTCGCGCAGGCGCAGGACGACCTCGTCCGCGCGCAGGTCGGAGCCCGGCTGCAAACCGTGGTCGACGGTGATGCCACCGGCGCGGACGCCGAGCTTGGGGGCCTCGAAGGCGAGGGCGGAGGCGAGCGCCATGGAGTCGGCGCCGCCCGAGCACGCGACGAGCACGAGCGGCGCACGGCGCTCGTGGTGCGGCCGGTCGTCGCTGTTCAGTTCGGTGAGGACGTCGTGTAGGACGCGGCGGACCGCCAGGCGTATCGCCGCGACCGCAGGATGGGGACCCATGTCCGGTTCCCTTCTGAAATTTTCGGGGGATGAGCCCGAGCCGGTCACTCAGAGTGTGTCGATGGTGACAGAAACGGGCGGTTCCCCGAGCATTGCACGCCTACGCATGCCTCACGGTCCCTCGGACGGGTGATTGGCGAGGCGTTCACCTGCCGAAGGCCGGATCCGCCTCACTACCCTCGTGTCGGCCTCACGACTCCGCCTTGCGGTGCACCCGCGCGACCCAGTCCGCCGGTGTGGAGATCTCCGCCTTGGTCGGAAGCGTGTTCGGAGAGGTCCACACACGGTTGAACCCGTCCATGCCGACCTGCTCGACGACCGCCCGCACGAACCGCTCGCCGTCGCGGTACTGCCTCAACTTGGCGTCCAGACCCAGCAGTTTGCGCAGGGCCAGGTCGAGACGGGAGGCGCCTTTGGCGCGGCGCTGCTGGAACTTCTCGCGGATCTCGGCGACGGACGGGACGACGTCCGGGCCGACGCCGTCCATCACGAAGTCGGCGTGGCCCTCCAGGAGGGACATGACGGCGGTCAGCCGGCCGAGGATCTCCCGCTGGGCGGGCGTCTGCACGAGCTCGACGAAGGAGTGCCCGTCGTCGTCCTCCTCGCCCTCCGGGCGGCCCCCGGCGAGGGACTGGGCGGCCTCCCTGACGCGCTCCAGGACCGTCATGGGGTCGATCTCGGTCTGCTCCAGGAAAGACTGGATTTCACCCTCGAGGTGATCGCGCAGCCAGGGCACCGCGGTGAACTGCGTGCGGTGCGTCTCCTCGTGCAGGCAGACCCAGAGCCGGAAGTCGTGGGGGTGCACGTCGAGTTCGCGCTCCACGTGCACGATGTTCGGCGCGACCAGCAGGAGGCGGCCGCCACCGTTCTCACCCGCGGGCAGATCGCGGGTGTCGGGGGCGAACGTCTCGTACTGGCCGAGGACACGGGAGGACAGGAACGACAGGAGCATGCCCAGCTCCACGCCGGTGACCTTGCCTCCGACGGCGCCCAGGACGGCTCCGCCGGGGGTGTTGCCGCGGCGCTCCTGCATCTTGTCCAGAAGGGGTTTGAGGATCTCCTTGAACCCGGCGACGTTCGCCCGGACCCACCCGGGGCGGTCGACGACGAGGACGGGAGTGTCGTGCGTGCCCTCCTCGCCCATACGAGTAAAGCCCCGGACATGTTCCTCCGAGGCCTTCGCATGTCGGCGCAGCTCCGCGACGACGGCACGGGCCTCGTCACGGCTCACCTCGGGGCCCGGCCGCACGAGCCGGGTCGCGGTCGCCACCGCGAGATTCCAGTCGACCATCTCGGCACCACCGATGCTCGTCATGCGTCAACGGTACGTGCTCGTGCGCGAGTGCGGTGAGGCCACGGCACCGGCGTAGGTCCGGTGCGGGGTCGGTGGGGCCGCTGATGCCGCTGTTACCGGCAGCCGCAACCCGCCAGGGCAGCGGCCGCGCGGTCGAGTGCCGCCCTCGCCGCCGTCTGGTCCATCGAGCCGTCCGTCAGGAACGCGAACGCCAGCAGGCGGCCATCGACGTCGACCAACGTCCCGGCGAGCGTGTTGACGCCTGTCAGGGAGCCCGTCTTGGCGCGTACGACACCGATTCCCGACCGTTGTGCGGCGTCCTCGTAGCGGTCGCTCAGGGTGCCCGTGAAGCCGGCCACCGGCAGCCCCGTCAGGACCGTGCGCAGCTCGGGATGGGAGGCGGAGCCGGCGGTCGCCAGGAGGGCCGTCAGCAGGTCCGCCGAGAGCTTGTCCGCGCGGTTCAGGCCGCTGCCGTCGTGGAACTGCGCGCCCTTGAGCGGCAGTGCCAGCTTCTTCAGCTGGGCAGCGATCGCGGCCGCGCCTCCGTCGAAGCTCGGCCGGCCCCCGGTGGCGAGGGCCGTCTGCCGGGCGAGGGCCTCGGCGATGTCGTTGTCGCTGTTGGTGAGCATCCGCTCGACCACGGCCGACAGCGGGGGCGACTGCACCGAGGCGAGGGGCTGCGCGCGGGACGTGGCCTTCGCCTGGGAGGCACCGGGGCCAGAGGTGCGAACGCCGCGGTCGCGCAGCAGACCGGCGAAGGTGCGGGCCGCGTCACCCGCCGGGTCCGTGCCTCGCGGCGCCGGCCCGCTGGTGGAGTTGTCCGCGCGGGCCTCGTCGGCCGTAAGGGCGGTGACCGGCGCGAGATTGGGGTTGGCCCCGATCTCGTGCACCGCCTCGCCGGTGAACAGGGAGGCGTCGTAGGAGAGGGTCACCGAGGCCAGGTGGCGCTTCTTCAGCGCGGCGGCCGTCGCGTCGGCGAGCGTGCGCAGGCTCGCCCAGCCGCCCGCGTCGTCCTTGCGAGCGGTCAGGGTCGGATCGCCACCGCCCACCAGCACCACGGTGTCCTTGCCCGGCTCCAGCACGGTGCGGGTGGTCAGACGGTGGTCGGGGCCCGCCGCGGAGAGGACGGCGACGGCCGTGGCGATCTTCGTCGTGGACGCGGGGGTCAGCGCGTCGTCCGCGCCCTTGCCGTACAGGCGTTTGCCGGTGGCCACGTCGACCACGACGGCGGTGCGCCGGCTGCCGAGGGAGTGGTCGTCCAGGAGCTTGTCGAGGACCGCGGTCAGGTTCGTCGCGAACGGGGCGGACTTGGTGGTGTTCGCGGCGGTGCCGAGACCGGCCAGGACGGGCGCGGCACTCGGCGCGGGAGCGGGTGCGTCGGCCGCCGTACCGGAATTACGTGCGTGATCTGCGCCACCCTGGCGACCCCACGCCGCGGCGCGGTCACGCTCGGCCGTACGCTGACCCGAGGAGTCCCAGGGACCGGCAGCGGTCGCGGCCCCGGCCGCGAGCGCGAGGCCCACGGTGGCGGCGACGGCCGTCAGCTGTGGGGCCGTAAGCCCCCCAGAGCCCGGGCCCACGGCGCGCGCGACCCGTGTGACGTGCGGTTTCACCACCCCAGGGAGCCGGGTAGCACGCGGCCGCACGGCCTCGCCGATCCGCTGCGCACGGGGTCCCACGACCTGGCCCATGCGCGCGAGGCGCGGTCTCACGGCCCGGGCGACCCGCGCGAGATGCGGTCGCGCGGCCCGCCAAGCCCTCAGCTCCGGCACGACCACCAGCCCCTTTCGCGATCACACACCTGCGTGAGGGACACTTAATCACCAGAACTATGTGTTGATCATGGAGGAGCCACCGGTGGAGTTCGACGTCACGATCGAGATTCCGAAGGGTTCGCGGAACAAGTACGAGGTGGACCACGAGACCGGTCGTATCCGCCTGGACCGTCGACTCTTCACCTCGACCAGCTACCCGGCCGACTACGGCTTCGTCGAGAACACCCTCGGCGAGGACGGCGACCCGCTGGACGCCCTGGTCATCCTGGAGGAGCCGACCTTCCCCGGCTGCCTCATCAAGTGCCGCGCCATCGGCATGTTCCGCATGACGGACGAGGCCGGCGGCGACGACAAGCTGCTGTGCGTGCCGGCGTCCGACCCGCGCGTGGAGCACCTCCGGGACATCCACCACGTCTCCGAGTTCGACCGCCTGGAGATCCAGCACTTCTTCGAGGTCTACAAGGACCTGGAGCCCGGCAAGTCGGTCGAGGGTGCCAACTGGGTGGGCCGTTCCGACGCGGAGGCCGAGATCGAGCGTTCGTACAAGCGGTTCAAGGAGCACGGCGGTCACTGACCCCCTGTCGTCCTGCGGGCCGCGTGACCCCTTGCGGGGTGACGCGGCCCGTTCGTACGCCGGTGTTCATACGCATACTGAGACGTACGGGAGGTATGCGAGGGAAGCACGGGTACGAAAGGCGGAGGCGGGAACTGGTGGCGGAGCCTGACGCGGAGGACCGCAAGCCGCAGTCGGACGAGGCGAGGAGCGCGTTCGCGCCCCCGGGGCGGGACGAGGGCGATTCCGCCGCGACGTCCGAGTTCTTGAGTCCCACGGCCGTTCGCGTTCCCCCGGTGTCCGGCACCGACTCATCCACGACGTCCGAGTTCGCCGTCCCGGCGGGGCTCGATGTGCCGCCGGCGCCGGCTGCCGAGCCGGAGACGACGTCCGAGTTCGCCCTCCCGCAGGGGCTCGAGGTCCCGCGGCCGCACGCCACCGAGCCGGAGGGGTCGGCATTCAGCCCGCCGAGCACGTACACCGCCGGGCAGGCACCGCCCGCGTTCACCCCGCCCTCCGGGATCCCCGCGGTGCGTCTGACCAAGGAGGCGCCCTGGCAGGACCGGATGCGCACGATGCTGCGCATGCCGGTGGCCGAGCGGCCCGCGCCGGAACCCGTGCACAAGACCGGCGAGTCCGCCCCCGCCGTGCCGCGTGTGCTCGACCTGACCCTGCGTATCGGCGAACTGCTGCTGGCGGGCGGCGAGGGCGCCGAGGACGTGGAGGCGGCGATGTTCGCGGTCTGCCGGTCCTACGGCCTGGACCGCTGCGAGCCGACCGTCACCTTCACGCTGCTGTCGATCTCGTACCAGCCCTCCCTGGTCGACGACCCGGTGACGGCCTCGCGCACCGTACGCCGCCGCGGCACCGACTACACCCGCCTGTCGGCCGTGTTCCGGCTCGTGGCGGACCTCAGCGACCCGGACACGACAATCTCCCTGGAGGAGGCCTACCGCCGGCTCGCTGAGCTCCGGCGCAACCGGCACCCCTACCCCGGGTGGGCGCTGACCGGGGCGAGCGGGCTGCTCGCCGGTGCGGCCTCCGTACTCGTCGGCGGCGACGTGATCGTGTTCATCGCGGCTGCGCTCGGCGCGATGCTCGGCGACCGGCTGGCCTGGCTGTGCGCCGGGCGCGGACTGCCAGAGTTCTACCAGTTCACGGTGGCCGCGACGCCTCCCGCCGCGATCGGCGTGGCGCTCACGGTCGCCCAGGTGCACGTGAACGCGTCCGCGGTGGTCACCGGTGGTCTGTTCGCGCTGCTGCCCGGACGGGCCCTGGTGGCGGGCGTGCAAGACGGGCTGACCGGTTTCTACATCACCGCGGCCGCGCGCCTGCTGGAGGTCCTGTACTTCTTCGTGGGCATCGTCATCGGCGTCCTGGTGGTGCTCTACTTCGGCGTCAAACTGGGCGCCCAGCTGAACCCGGACGCGGCGCTGAACGTCTCCGAGCGGCCGGTCGTGCAGATTCTCGCGTCCATGCTGCTGTGCCTGACCTTCGCGGTACTGCTCCAGCAGGAGCGGTCCACCGTGCTGTGGGTGACCCTCAACGGGGGCGTCGCCTGGAGCGTGTACGGCGCCATGCACTACCCGGGCGGCCTCTCGCCGGTCGCCTCCACGGCCGTGGCCGCGGGTCTGGTGGGCCTGTTCGGCCAGTTGCTGGCCCGGTACCGGTTCGCCTCCGCGCTGCCGTACACGACGGCCGCGATCGGGCCGCTGCTGCCCGGCTCCGCGACGTACTTCGGGCTGTTGTCGATCGCCCAGGCCCACGTCGACAAGGGCCTGGTGTCGCTGGCCAAGGCCGCCTCGCTCGCCATGGCCATCGCCATCGGCGTGAACCTGGGGTCGGAGATCTCCCGGCTGTTCCTGCGGGTGGGCTCCGCGAAGGGGCGGCGGGCCGCCAAGCGGACGCGCGGTTTCTGAGCCCTTACTGGGCGCGGTAGCCCTGGTCGTAGGGCTGCTCGCCCTGTTGATAACCCTGCGGCGTGCCGTACGGCTGCTGCGGGTACCCCTGGGGCTGCTGCTGCGGGGCCTGGCCGTAGTACTGGCCGCCGTGGCCCTGGTCCGTTCCGTGGGGCCGCTGCTGCGGCCGGCCCTGCGGGTAGCCCTGGCCCTGGGGGTACCCCTGACCCTGCGGGTAGCCCTGCCCCTGCGGATACCCCTGGTCCTGCGGGTAGCCCTGCCCCTGCGGATACCCCTGGTCCTGCGGGTAGCCCTGCCCCTGCGGATACCCCTGGTCCTGCGGGTAGCCCTGCCCCTGGTTGCCGTAGGCCTGGTTCTGGTTGCCGTACGGCTGGTTCTGGTTGCCGTAGGCCTGGTTCTGGTTGCCGTACGGCTGGTTCTGGTTGCCGTAAGGCTGGCCCTGGTTCCGGTCCTGGTACGCGGGGGCCACGGGCCGCAGCCGCGTCGTCGCGTCGTCCATGACCGGGGGCTGCTGCTGGAACTGGGGATCCATGTCCTGCGCGGGGTTCTTCCTGGCCTTGGAACGCGCCCGCAGGAACTCGATGGCGATCGGGATCACCGAGACGAGGACGATCAGGATGAGGATCGCCTCGATGTTCTTCTTGACGAAGTCGATGTTGCCCAGCCAGGAGCCGAGCAGTGTGACACCCGCACCCCACATCACGCCGCCGATGACGTTGAAGACGACGAACGAGCGGTACTTCATCCCGCTGACGCCGGCGATGATCGGCGTGAAGGTGCGCACGACCGGCACGAAGCGGGCCAGGACCAGGGACTTCGGGCCGTACTTCTCGAAGAACTCGTGTGCCTTGGTGACGTTCTCCTGCTTGAAGAGGCGGGAGTCGGGACGGTTGAAGAGCGAGGGGCCGACCTTCTTGCCGAACATGTAGCCCACCTGGTCGCCCACGACCGCGGCGAGGCAGATCAGGGCGATGGCGCCCCACAGGGGGAAGTCCAGCTGGTTCGACGTGATCAGCAGGCCGCAGGTGAACAGCAGCGAGTCACCCGGCAGGAAGAAGCCGATGAGCAGGCCCGACTCCGCGAAGACGACAAGGAGCAGGCCCCAGATCCCGAAGGTGTCCAGCAGCTGATTCGGATCCATCCAGCTCGGTCCGATGGCAAGCGTCGTCACGGTTCCGGGCTCCTGAGAGGTGAGAGGGGTGCGGCGTCCTGTGGGGCGGCCCCCACGACATGGGCCGGACAAAGCTATCAACGCACGATGTCCTCATCGGGTTCCACCGGTGCCCCCGGGGTGCACGGTGCGTGGACCGGGGCGAAGCTGTGAGCCATGGGCATCGAAGAGTACGGCGGCGGCCAGGGCCCCGAGCCCGACGTGCTGGTCGTGACGACGAACGACGTACCCGGCTACCGCGTCGAGCGGGTGGTCGGCGAGGTCTTCGGCCTCACCGTCCGCTCGCGCCATCTGGGCAGCCAGATCGGCGCGGGCCTGAAGTCCATGATCGGTGGCGAGCTGAAAGGGCTCACCAAGACGCTGGTACAGACCCGCAACCAGGCCATGGAACGGCTCATCGAGCAGGCACGCGCGCGTGGCGCGAACGGTGTCCTGGCCTTCCGCTTCGACGTGACGGAGGCCGCTGACGCCGGCACCGAGGTGTGCGCCTACGGGACCGCGGTGGTCCTGGCCCGGGTGTAGCGCGCCCGGGCCAGGACCCTAAGAGGTATCCCGTAATGCGGGGTGAGGTGGGCCTTGCCGGGGTGGGTGCTGCGGTTACCGGACGTCGAGTTTGAGGTTGTGTAGTGCTGCGATGCCGGCG
>NZ_JBSFJX010000033.1:0-73629 GCF_053598275.1 Streptomyces sp. NPDC001156
ATAGGTGGTCTCCACCTGCCACCTGCGGTGGTAAAGATCCACTAGTTCACGGGCGAGGCAGACGAACTGCCGATCAACCAAACGCGACGGTATTGATGGACACACTGATCCACGATCTTGACGAAGCAGACACGGAAGAGTGGTGGGTCGTGGGTGAACCTCCGGCCAGTCAGAGCTAGGGCTTACGCTCCCAACACTGCGGGTGAGAGCGAGCTCCGACGCGGCCAACATCGCCCGGGGTACGGCCAGTTGGACGAAGGGCGAACACGTGTTCCACTTGACTGTGAGCTAATCTGTCCCCGTTTTTCACTCCTGAAACTTGAGGATCGGGGTTCCCTTGAAAATCGTGCGCCGCATCGGTGCGTCCCCACGCGAACGGGGCAGTCTGTCCGGCGAGACCTGTCCAGACATCTTCGAGCTCAGTGACGGCAACTTCGCCGTCATTGGGACCGAGGCCACGGCCACCCTGGAGAGCGGGCTACCCGCCGACGCTGCGCGCGCTGACTACGAGCGCATCGTCATTGTGAGCCGGGAAACCCTGGTCAGGGCGAAAGCCGATATTCCCGACGCATAGTCGACAGGCGCTCCACCAGTACCATGCCCGGGCCTCGGTGCCGTCTGCGCCGAGGCCCGGGCATTGCTTCGTCCGGTGCGTCCGCACCAGGCTCCGGCGCCTCGTCAGGCGGCCGGCACCGCCACCGGTGGCACCGGCCCCACGTACCGGGCGGCCGGGCGGATGATCTTCGGGTCCTCCGCCTGTTCCAGGATGTTGGCGCTCCAGCCGACCACCCGGGCCGTCGCGAAGGTCGGGGTGAACATCTCGCGCGGGAGCCCGCAGAGTTCCATCACCACGCCCGCGTAGAACTCCACGTTCGTATGGAGTTCGCGGCCGGGCTTCAGTTCGGCCAGGATGGCCTCCACCTGGCGCTCGACCTCGATCGCGAAGTCGACCAGCGGGCCGCCGAACCGCTCGGCGATGCCGCGGAGCATCCGGGAGCGCGGGTCCTCCGTACGGTAGACGGGGTGGCCGAAGCCCATGATGCGCTCTCCCGCGAGAACGCGCTCGCGGATCCAGGAGTCGATACGGTCGGGCGTGCCGATCGCATCGAGGGTGTCCAGGGCGCGGCTCGGCGCGCCGCCGTGCAACGGTCCGGACAGCGCACCGACGGCACCGACCAGGGCCGCCGCCACGTCCGCTCCCGTCGAGGCGATCACCCGCGCCGTGAAGGTTGACGCATTGAACCCATGATCAATGGTCGAGATCAAGTACTGTTCGACCGCCCGCGCGTGCGCCGCGTCCGGCTCCGAACCCGTCAGCATGTACAAGTAGTTCGCGGCATGCGGCAGATCCTGCCGCGGCTCGACCGGCTCCAGCCCCCGGCCCAGCCGGTACAGCGCCGTCAACAGCGTGGGGACGGCCGCGGCCGCCGCGATCGTGTCCTCACGGCGCTGGTCCGCGTCGATGTCGTACACCGGCCGGAACCCCTTGGACGCGCCGAGCAGGGAGAGCGCAGTGCGCAGTGCGGACAGCGGGCCGGAGGCGCCGCTCGCCGCGGCCACCGCGGGAAGCGCGGCCCGTACGTCGTCGGGCAGCCGGCGCAGCTCCGCCGTCCGGGCGGCGAAGGCGGACCGCTGCGCCGCGTCCGGCAGTTCGCCGTGGACCATCAAGTGCCAGGCGTCCTCGAAGCCGCGGGTCTGCGCGAGTTCGACAGCCGAGTACTGGCGGTAGTGGTAGAAGCCCTCCAGCCCCCTGACGTCACCCAATGCGGTGTCGGTGACGACAACGCCCGCGAGTCCTCGCGGCACGTCCACGGAGGTGGCTGCGGCCCTGCTGATCGGCATGTTTCCTCCCTCAACTTGACTCGACTGTCTATCCTTGACTTATATGTTGTCAATATTGATTAAATCAATGTTCGATCCATGGGTACGGTGGCGACCATGAGGGATCAGGAAGCGGCTCATGGTCAGGACGGAACCCGGCTCACCACCAAGGAGGCGGCCGAGCTGCTCGGCGTGAAGCCCGAGACCGTCTACGCCTATGTGAGCCGTGGGCAGCTCAGCAGCCGGCGCGAGCCGGGCGGCCGCGGCAGCACCTTCGACGCCAAGGAGGTCGCGGCACTCGCCCGGCGCAACAGACGTGACCCGGGCGGGAGTTTCCCTGCGGGCGGCGAGCTCTCGGTCCGTACGGGCATCACCCTGATCGACAAGGACCGGTACTACTTCCGCGGCGTCGACGCGACCGAGCTGGCCGCGCGCCACTCGTACGAGGAGATCGCCGAGTGGCTGTGGACGGAACGGCTGCGGCCCGGAATCACCTTCACCGCCCCGGACACAGCCGTCGACGTGGCCCGTCGCGCCGTGCACGCGCTGCCCGAGCACAGCGGCCCCACCGACCGGCTGCGGGTGGCCGCGATCGCGGCGGCCACGGCGGATCCGCTCCGCTTCGACCTGTCACCGGACGCGGTCCTCGGCGCCGCCCGCACCCTGATCCCCACCATGGTCGCCGCCCTTCCCCCGCTGCGGCACACGCATCGCGAGGCTGTCCCGCTCGCCGAGCGCCTGTGGGGGCGGCTCACCGGCCGCACCCCGGACGAGGCGTCACTTCGGGTGCTGGACACGGCGCTCGGGCTGCTCGTCGACCACGACCTGGCCGTCTCGACCCTGGCGGTCCGTGTCGCCGCGTCCGCCCGTGCGCACCCGTACGCCGCCGTCTCGGCCGGCCTCGGCGCTCTGGAGGGCCCCCTGCACGGTGCGGCCAGCAGCCTCGCGCACCGCTTGCTGCTGGACGTCCTGGACCGGGGCACCGCGGCCCCGGTGGTCGCCGACGAACTGCGCACCGGACGCCGCGTCCCCGGACTCGGACACCGGCTGTATCCCGGTGAGGACCCGCGCGCACGTGTCCTGTTCGCGCTCCTGGAGGACGTACCGGCCGCGGCGCCGGCCCTGGCGGCGGCCCGGGACGTCGTGGCCACGACAGCCCGCCACACGCCCCTGCACGCCAATGTCGACCTGGCACTCGCCGTCCTCACGGTCGCGTGTGGCATGGAGGCCACGGCGGGCGAGACCGTCTTCGCCGTCGCGCGTACGGCCGGCTGGATCGCCCACATCCTGGAGGAGTACGAGGAGCGCCCGCTGCGTATGCGCCCAAGCGGACGCTACGTGGGGGCGCGTCCGCCACAGCCGCTCCCGCGCTGAGCCCGGCGCGCCGGTGTCCGCCATCACGCTCCGAGTGAGCCGGTGTGCGTCTGCTCGCGCCCCGCTCTCCGGACGTGCTCCGCACGCCCCTTTCGCACGCCTGATGCGCCGCCAACGCGCCCCGTCCGCGGTAGCGGAAGTCACCCCAGGCAAAGTCAGGTTAGGCTCACCTCTGTGAGTACGTGCACGACCGCGTCCCGGGACCTCGACGAGCCCCTCGCGGGGACCGCGGCGACCGCGAGGACATGGCTGCTCCTGGAGCAGTCCGGCCCCTGGGGACCCAAGGCGCTCACCTCGAGCCACCTGGACCCGGAGCTGGGCCGCGCCCTCGAGGCGGCCTCGGAGGGCACCGGAGTGCGGATCGCGCTCATCCGCCGCCCCGGCCGGCACGCCGACTGCGGCGAACCCTCCGCACGACAGGTGTATGTAGCCCACACCGTTCCCGGAAACGTATGGCTGCACGCCGCCACAACCTCCGCGCCCGAACGGTTGCTCGACCTCGACTTCACGGCGCTCGGCATGGGCGACCCGCACACCTTCGACGACATTCTTCAAGGGCGGCCCCACACGGGCGATCCGCTCGCCCTCGTGTGCACCAACGGCAAGCGGGACCGCTGCTGCGCGCTGCTCGGCCGTCCCCTCGCCACCGAGCTGGCCCACTCCGGAGTCGACGGCGTCTGGGAGGTCACCCACCTGGGGGGCCACCGCTTCTCGCCCACAGTGCTCGTCCTTCCGTTCGGATACGCGTACGGGCGGGCCCAGGCCCCGCATGTCAAAGAGGTCCTCCAGGGGGTGCGAGAAGGGCGGGTCGTGGTCGAGGGCTGCCGTGGCAGCTCCGCCTGGGAGCGCCCCGCGCAGGCCGCTGAACTCGCGGTGCGCACGGCGGCCCACGAGTACGCGTCGGACGCGCTGACCGTCGTTCGCACGGACGGGGACGCACCGCGTTGGGAGGTCACCGTCGCGCACACCGACGGGCGGCTGTGGCACGTCCTCGTGGCGCAGGGCAGCTCGCTGCCGCCGCGCCCGGAGAGCTGCGGCTCGGTGCTGGGTTCGCCGGCCCGGATGGACGTCGTGTCCGTACGGGAACTGCACGCCGCGGTCGTCACCGACCCCGCGCGCTGCTGAGACCGTCGCGCCGGCTCACGACCGGCTCCGGCCCACGGGCCCTTCTGGAGATCCATGCCACACCCCCTACGGCAGGGCATGCCGGGCCCCGTACCGTCGTACGCATGAGCCCCTCTCCCCCTGCACGACGACTGCGGCTCGGTATGCCGCGGCGGATGTTCTCGCAGGTCCTGCTGATGCAGGTGGCCATCGCCGCGGGCGTCGCGGTGCTCGCCACCGGGCTGTTCCTGGCGCCGCTCGGCCGTTTGCTGGACGACCAGGCGATGCGCCGGGCCCTCGCGATCGCGCAGGCCACGGCGGCCCAGCCGCAGATCGCCGAGGATCTCCAGTCGACGCTGCCCTCGCAGGACGGGCCCGTGCAGGCGGAGGCGGAGCGGATCCGCAAGGCCAGCAACGCCGAGTACGTCGTGGTGATGAACATGAGGGGCGTGCGCTGGTCGCACCCCGACCTCTCGCAGATCGGCAAGGTCGTCTCGACCGATCCGAGGGAGGCCCTGGCCGGTCGGGACGTCCTGCAGATCGACACCGGCACCCTGGGCCGCTCGGCCCGCGGCAAGGTGCCGCTGCGGGACGCGCACGGCCGGATCATCGGGGCGGTGTCGGTGGGCATCGAGTACAACAGTGTGCGGGCTCGCCTGATCCACGCGATACCCGGGCTGTTCGCGTACGCCGGAGCGGCCCTGGCCATCGGCGCGCTGGCGGCGTACCTGGTCTCCCGAAGGGTCCAGCGGCAGACCAGGGACCTTGCCTTCTCCGACATCTCGGCCCTGCTCGCCGAACGGGAGGCGATGCTGCACAGCATCAGAGAGGGCGTCGTCGCCCTGGACCGGGCCGGCCGGATGCGGCTGGTGAACGACGAGGCGCAGCGTCTGCTGGGCATCGGTGACGAGGTCGTCGGAAAGCCCCTCGACGAGGCACTCGGTGAGGGCCGTACGACGGACGTCCTGGCGGGACGCGTCACCGGCACCGACCTGCTGACCGTGCGGGGTCACCGGGTCCTGGTCGCCAACCGCATGCCCACCGACGACGGAGGTGCCGTCGCCACTCTGCGCGACCGCACCGAACTGGAGCAGCTGGGCCGGGAACTCGACTCCACGCGCGGTCTAATCGACGCGCTGCGCGCGCAGGACCACGAACACGCCAACCGAATGCACACGCTCCTGGGACTGCTCGAACTGGAGATGTACGACGACGCCGTGGAGTTCGTCGGAGAGGTGGTGGGTGACCACCGGGCCACCTCCGAGCAGGTCACCGAGAAGATCCACGATCCGCTGCTCGCGGCCTTGTTGGTGGGCAAGGCCACGGTCGCCGCGGAGCGAGGTGTGGCCCTGTGGATCGCGGACGGCACGCTGCTGCCGGACCGGTTGATCGACCCGCGGGGACTGGTCACCGTCGTCGGCAACCTGGTCGACAACGCACTGGACGCCGTGGCGGGCACGCCCCACGCGCGCGTGGAGATCGAACTGCGCGCCGAGGGGCGCACCGCGATCCTCAGGGTGCGGGACACGGGCCCCGGAATCCCGGCCGAGCGGCGGGAGCTGGTCTTCACCGACGGATGGTCGACCAAGCAGCCGCCCGTCCACGGCAAGCGCGGACTCGGCCTCTCCCTGGTGCGTCGTCTCGCCGAGCGTCAGGGGGGAATCGCCCGGGTGGACGAGGCGGAGGGCGGGGGCGCGGAGTTCACCGTCGTGCTGCCGGAAGCGCTCGAGGAGGCCGAGCCGGCACCGCGGCCCGCTGTCGGGGACCGCCACTCCTTGGTCCACGCTCCACAGGTGCCCGACGACGGGACACCGGACCCGGACGCATCCGTGCAGACCCCCGAGGAGGGGTCCCGATGACCCGGCCGATCGGAGTAATGGTCGTGGACGACGACTCCCGTGTCGCACGGGTCAACGCCGCATACGTGCGGAAGGTCCCCGGCTTCCATGTGGCCGGCGAGGCGCACAACGCGGCCGCCGCGCTGGACCTGTTGGCGACTCTGCCCCACCTGGACCTGGTGCTGATGGACCACTACCTGCCGGACGGTACGGGGCTCGGCGTCGTCCAGGAGATGCGACGGCGCGGCCACGAGACCGACGTGATCATGGTGACGGCCGCCCGTGATGTCGGGACCGTGCAGGCGGCGATGCGGCACGGCGTGCTCCAGTACCTCGTCAAGCCGTTCTCCTTCGCGGGGCTGCGCGCCAAGCTGGAGGCGTACGCCGAACTGCGCCGCACCCTCGACGGCGGAGGCGAGGCCGAACAGGCTCAGGTCGACCGGATCTTCGGCGCCCTGTCGGCAGGTCCCGGACCGGGACTGCCCAAGGGTCACTCCCCCAGCACGGCGGATCTCGTACGCCGGGCCCTGATGCACGCCGACGGGCCGCTGTCGGCCCAGGAGATCGCCGAACGCACCGGACTGAGCCGCCAGACCGCGCAGCGCTATCTGAAGCTCCTCGAGCGCAGCGGCCGGGCCACACTGACCCTCAGATACGGCGACGCGGGCCGCCCGGAGCATCGCTATGTCTGGGCGACCCGCGTCTGAGGTGCGGCCGGTGCGGGTCAGCCCGCGGCCTTCTCCACGAACTCGGTGGTGTACGTCTTGCCGAGGTCTATCGTCGCGTTCTTGATGTTGGGGTTGAACGCCTTGAGGACCTTCTCGACGGTCTCGGGGCCGTTCTGCGGCATCACGCCGTCCTTCGTGAACATGGGAAGAGTGCTCTTGATGGCGTCCGCGTAGAGCGTCTTGTCGCCCTGGGAGTAGTCGGCCGGCATCTTGTCGGCGATCTCGTCGGCGCTGTGCGAGGACATCCACTTCAGGGTCTTCACAAAGGCGTTGACCAGCTTCTGGACTGTGTCCTTGTGGCTGTTGACCCAGTCCGTCTGCATGTAGAGGCTGGACGACGGGTACGGGCCGCCGAGCGCCTCCTCGGAGCCCTGCGGCGTCCGCATGTCGACGAGCACCTTGCCGAGCTTCTTCTGCAGGACCGTGGCGACCGTCGGGTCCGTGGTCATACCGGCGTCGATGGAGCCCTTCTGGAGGGCGGACACGAACGTCGGGCCGGCACCGACGGCGACCGGGCTGAAGTCGCTGACGTTCACGCCGTTCTTGACCGCGAGGTACTTGGTGAGGAAGTCGGTCGAGGATCCGAGGCCGGTGATGCCGAGTTTCCTGCCCTTGAAGTCCTTGGGCGACGTGATGTCCTTCTCGGCCTTGGCGGAGACGATCTCGACCTCACCGGGCGCATGCGAGAACTGCACCACGGACTCGACGTGCTTGCCCTTGGTCTGCAGGTCGAGTGTGTGGTCGTAGAAGCCCACGGCTCCCTGGACCTGGCCGGAGACCAGCGCGGTCTCGGCCTGCACACCCGCCGGCTCGCTCAGGAGTTCCACGTCGAGACCCTCGGCGTCGAAGTAGCCGAGCCGCTGGGTGAGCATCGCGGGCATGTAGATGACCTTGTCCAGGCCGCCGACCATGATCTTGACCTTCTCGCCCTTCCCGTCGCCCTTGCTGCCGGAACCGGAAGACGCGGTGGAGGAGGCTTCGTTGGCGCAGGCGGTGAGCGAGGTGACGGCGAGCAGGCCGGCCGTGGCGAGAGCGGCGATTCTGGCGCGGTTGCGCATGTCGGTTCACGTCCTTGTGAGATGGCGGTGCGGAAGAAAAAACAGGTGCTGGCAATGGCGTTGCGCGGAAGCCGTCCGGCTGCGGGGAAGCCCTCGTGGACCGCGCGGGCCTTGGGGAAGAGTCAGTGATCGGAGTCCGACGGCTTCCAGCGGAAGATGCGGCGCTCCGCGAAGGTGAGCAGCCCTTCGGCCACGAGCGCGACGACGGCGAGGATGGCCATCGCGGCATACACACCGGCCGCGTTGAACGTGCCCTGTGACTGGGCGACGAGCAGGCCGACGCCCTTGGTGGCCCCGATGTACTCACCGACGATGGCACCGATGAGGGCGAAGCCGAAGCTGACGTGCAGGCTGGTGAAGATCCACGAGGTGGCCGACGGAATGACGACCTGAAGAGTCACCCGCCGGTCGCTGGCACCCAGGATCCGCGCGTTGGAGACCAGATTGCGGTCGACTTCGCGGGCGCCCTGGAAGGCGTTGAAGAAGACCGGGAAGAAGACCAGGACGACGGCCGAGGCCACCTTGGAGGACGGGCCGAGCCCGAACCAGATCACGAAGATCGGGGCAAGGACGATCCTCGGTATGGAGTTGAGCACCTTGATGTACGGGCCGAGGACTTCGGCCAGGAAGGCGACCCGCCCCAGCGCGATACCGAAGACCACACCGGCCACCACACCGATGATCCAGCCGAGCAGCGCCTCCTGGAGGGTCACCCAGATCTGCTCGCCGAGCGAGCCGAGCGCCGTGCCGTGCGTGACCCAGGTGTAGATCTGATCCCAGATCTTCGACGGCATCGAGAAGTTGAACGGGTCGATGACCGCGGCCCGTGACAGCGCCTCCCACAGGCCGAGCACGGCGATCAGGATCGCCACGCGGGCGAGCAGGACGACGACCTTGCGTTTGCGCGCGGCACGCGCACGGGAGACGGCGCGGTCGGGCCGCTTGGAGGTGTCGACGGAGGCCGACGCGGAGATCACCTCAGGCGACATGGGCGGCACCCCTCTCACGCGTGATGCGGACCTCTTCGCCGAGGGACTCCCAGATCTCGCGGTAGATCTCGATGAACTGCGGCTCCAGGCGCACCGATTCGACCTTGCGCGGCCGCGGCAGATCGATGTCGAAGACCTGCTTCACGGTCGCGGGCCCGGCGGTCATCACAACGACCTTGTCGGCCAGCGCGATCGACTCCTCCAGGTCGTGGGTGACGAAGACGACCGAGGCGCCCGTGCCCTCCCACAGCTCCAGCAGCTCGTCCGACATCAGCGCCCTGGTCTGCACGTCGAGCGCCGAGAAGGGCTCGTCCATCAGCAGGATCTCGGGGTCGTTGACGAAGGTGGCGGCAAGGGCGACACGCTTGCGCTGGCCGCCCGAGAGCTGGTGCGGGTAGCGGTCCTCGAACGCCGCGAGGCCGACCCGGGCCAGCCACTCACGCGCCTTCTGTTTCGCCTCCGCTTTGGGCACACCGCGGAAACGCGGGCCGGCCATGACGTTGGACAGAACCGTGCGCCAGGGGAACGTGGCGTCCTGCTGGAAGACGAAGCCGACCTTGTCCCCGACTCCCGCGACCGGCTCGCCGGCCACAAGAACCTCACCCTCGGTGGGCTCCTCCAGGCCACTGACCAGGGTCAGGGTCGTGGACTTGCCACAGCCGGTCGGCCCGACCACGGCGACGAACTCGCCGCGTCCGACGGTCAGATCCAGACCCCTTACGGCCGTGTGCAGACCCCCTGACGGGGTCCGGAAGGTTTTGCTCGCGCCCCGTAGCTCGATGGCGGGGCTGCTGTCTGTGCTCATGACCCGGGACCGTAGATGTGGTGCGGGCCACAGCAGGAGTCTTGTGGGCGCAACCCCGACTTCTGCTTGCAAGGGTCTGTTGTGCTCATTTTGCTCGCGCTACAACAGCGGAGCCGAAACACGGGCTTAACGCTCGCCTGGCCTTGAGGGAGAGAGGCCCGATGATTGACGTCCTGGTCGTGGACGACGACTTCCGTGTCGCCGAGATCAACGCCAAGTACGTGGGAAAGGTTCCCGGATTCCGGGTCGCCGCCCGCGCCCACAGCGCTGCCCAGGCGCTCGCGGCGGTCGAACGCGCCCCGATCGACCTGGTCCTGCTCGACCACTATCTGCCCGACCAGACCGGCCTCGAACTGGTCCACCGCATGCGCGAACACGGCCACGGGACGGATGTCATCATGATCACCGCAGCCGGTGATGTGGCCACCGTGCAGGCCGCCATGCGGCTGGGCGCCCTGCACTACCTGGTCAAACCGTTCACCTTCACGGCGCTGCGAACCCGCCTCGACTCCTACGCCGCCCTGCGTCGCACCGTCGACCGTGTCGGCGGCCGAGGCGTGGCGGGCCAGGAGCAGGTCGACCGCATCTTCG
Organism: Streptomyces sp. NPDC001156; assembly: GCF_053598275.1. Taxonomy (NCBI): domain Bacteria; kingdom Bacillati; phylum Actinomycetota; class Actinomycetes; order Kitasatosporales; family Streptomycetaceae; genus Streptomyces; species Streptomyces sp. NPDC001156. Next base: position 10,309 of record NZ_JBSFJX010000033.1, read on the forward strand.
GCGCCCTGCGTACCACTCCCGCGTCCTCGTCCCCCGGCCTGCCCAGCGGTCACTCGGAGCCGACCACGGACCTCATCTGCGATGTGCTGCACCGGGCCGACCAGCCGCTCTCGGCCCACGAGGTGGCCGCCAGAACGGGACTCAGCCGCTCCACCGCCCAGCGCTATCTGCGTCACCTGGAGCAGGCCGGCCGGCTGCGGCTCTCGTTGAAGTACGGGGACACCGGACGGCCCGAACACCGGTACGCGTGGGTGGCGCCTTAGGGGCCGCGCGGTCGGCCGGGGTCGGGCCCCGTCGCGGCATCAGTTACCGGCCGTCGCGGGGCCCGTCTGCGATCCGGCTTCGCCGGGTTTCAGACCGCTCCTGCCCCCGTCAGCGACCGCACCTCCGTCTCCGCGTGTTTGGCCGCGTCCGCCGGTTCCGGCGACGTGACCGTGCCGAGCCAGCCCGCGAGGAAACCGAGCGGGATGGAGACGATGCCCGGGTTCTGCAGCGGGAAGTACTGGAAGTCGACGGCCGGGAACAGCGATTCGGGGCTGCCCGAGACGACCGGGGACAGCAGCACCAGGCCCAGTGCGGGCAGCAGGCCTCCGTAGACCGACCAGACCGCGCCGCGTGTGGTGAAGCTGCGCCAGAACAGCGAGTACATCAGCACCGGCAGGTTCGCGGACGCGGAGACCGCGAAGGCGAGCCCCACCAGGAAGGCCACGTTCAGGTCGCGGGCCAGCAGCCCGAGCCCGATCGCGACCGCACCGATGCCGACCGCGGCGGCCCGGGCCACGCGCACCTCGCTGCGCGGCTTGGCGCGACGGCTGCGCAGTGACGCGTACAGATCGTGCGCGACGGCGGCCGAGGAGGCGAGGGTGATACCGGCGACGACCGCGAGGATCGTGGCGAAGGCGATCGCGGCGACCACGGCGAACAAGACCGTTCCGCCCGCCGATTCGGCTCCGCCGCCCAGCTTCAGCGCCAGCAGCGGGACCGCCGTGTTCCCTGCCGAGTTCGACGCTCGTACGGCGTCCGGTCCGACGACCGCGGCTGCGCCGAATCCCAGCACGATCGTCATCAGGTAGAAGCCTCCGATGAGCCCGACCGACCAGACGACCGAGCGACGCGCCGCGCGAGCGGTGGGCACGGTGTAGAAGCGGGACAGGATGTGCGGCAGTCCGGCCGTGCCCAGGACCAGCGCCAGGCCCAGGCTGATGAAGTCGATCCGCGCGTTCCAGCTGCCGCCGTACTTCAGGCCCGGCGCGAGGAACGCCTCACCGTGCCCGCTGCGCTCCGCCGCCGTCCGCAGCAACGCGTCGACGTTCCCGTGGAAACGCATCAGGACGAGGACGGTCAGCGCGACCGTACCGCCAAGCAGCAGAACGGCCTTGACGATCTGGATCCAGGTGGTGGCCCGCATCCCGCCCAGCGACACATAGATCACCATGAGGGCACCGACGACGATCACCGTCCACGCCCGCGCCGCCGCACTCGTGCCTCCGAACAGCAACGCGACGAGACTGCCGGCTCCCACCATCTGTGCCACGAGGTACAGCACGGACACGGTCACCGCGGACGTCCCCGCCGCGATCCGCACCGGCCGCTCGCGCATCCGCGCCGCCACGACGTCCGCCAGCGTGAAACGCCCGCAATTGCGGACCAGTTCGGCGACGAAGAACAGCACGACGAGCCAGGCGACCAGAAAACCCACGACATACAGCAGTCCGTCGTAGCCGAACAGCGCGATCAGCCCGGTGACTCCCAGGAAGGAAGCCGCCGACATGTAATCGCCCGCGATGGCAAAACCATTCTCCATCGGAGAGAACAACCGACCGCCCGCATAGAACTCCTCCGCCGACCCGCGCCGGTGGCGGCTCACCCATGTGGTGATCGCCAGCGTGATCGCGACGAACACGCTGAACAGCACCAGAGCCAGCGCCTGATGGTGTCCGCTCACCACTCGCCGCCCTTGGCTCCCCGGGTCAATTCCTGGGTGTTCCAGCGCAGGTCGAGCGCTGCACGATCCCTGCGCAACCGGGCGTGCCGCGCGTACGCCCAGGTGAGCAGAAACGTCGTCAGAAACTGCCCCAGCCCCGCCAGCATCGCCACGTTCACGGCTCCCGCGACCGGCCGTGTCATCAGAGTGGGGGCGGTCTGCGCGGTCACCACGTAGCCCACGTACCAGGCGAAGAAGACCACGAACCCTGGAACCACGAATCTCCGATACCTGCTGCGCACCTCCTGGAACGCCGCGCTGCGCTGTACCTCCAGATAGACGTCGCCCACTCGGGCGGTCGCTTCACCGGCGCGCGCGGGCGGTACCGAAGGAGCGGGAGCACCGGTGCCGTCCAGTTCGCCCCAGCCGGAGGCAAGCGCGTCGTACCAAGGATCGTCGTGCCTCAGGCGTCCAGCCGCCTCCGCCGCTGCTGGGGCCGGGTCTCTGCCTCCCTGCTGCTCGACCGGACTGTCGGGACCGCCCTTGTCCCCGAGGGGACGACCATTGCTTGACTTCATGCCCAAGGATGGACAGACCGGGAAGACCCCCGACTCTTCTTCCCGGGGCTCTTCACCCCATCAGGTGACCTCACTGCAAGGGCGGTCGTACCAGGCCTTTTGCATACGCGTAACGGACCGCCCGGGCACGGTCTTTGAGCCCTGCCTTGGCGAAGAGATTGTTGATGTGGGTCTTCACGGTGGCCGTGGAGACATGCAGCCGGCGCGCGATCTCCTGGTTGGTCAGCCCCTCAGCGATCAGTACGAGCACCTCCGTCTCCCGGACGGTGAGCCCGTCCGGCGCCTCAGCGACCGGGGCCGGCTCCCGCTCCGGCTCCGACAACCGCTCCAGCAGCCGTCGCTGGATGCTCGGCGAGAGGCCTGCGCCGCCGGACAGCACACTCCGCACCGCCCGGACGATCTCGTCGCCACCCGCGTCCTTGGTGAGATAGCCGCGCGCACCCGCCCTGAGCGCAGGGAACAGCGACTCGTCGTCCGCGAAAGTGGTGAGCACGACGACCTGGGTGCCGGGGTGCTCGGCACGGATGCGCCGTGTCGCCTCCACGCCGTCGCAGCGCGGCATGCGCAGGTCCATCAGCACCACGTCCGGGGCCAGCTCGGCGACGAGCCGGACCGCCTCCTCCCCGTCCCCAGCGGCGCCGACGACCTCGATACCGGGGAGCAGTCCGAGCAGCATCACGATGCCCTCGCGCACCACCGTCTGGTCGTCCGCCACCACGACCCGGGCCGGCTTGCCGCCCTCCTCCTCCGTCATACGGGTACCTTCAACGTCACCACGAATCCTTCCTCGCCCGGCCCCGCCTCCAGCGAGCCGCCGAGCAACTCGGCACGCTCGCGCATGCCCAGCAGACCGTACCCGGCCCCCGACCCGGTCAATTCGCCCGGCGATCCGCCCGAGTCGCGGACGTTCAGCATCACCTGGTGCTCGTCGAACTCCAGCTGTATGTGCACTCTGGCGCCCGGTGCGTGCTTGCGGACGTTCGTCATGGCCTCCTGCGCGACCCTGCGGACGGCCTGCGAGGCCTCGGCGGTCAGCGGCCTGCGCTCACCCGAGATGGTGACGTCCGCTCCGTCCTCCGTGGCGACGAGCTCACTGAGGAACTCCTCCACAGGGGACATCTCGCCGCGCAGTGCGGAGAGCGCCTGCCGGGTCTCGGCGAGTCCCTCCCTGGCCATGCCCCGGGCCGCCACGACCCGTTCGAGGATCTTGTCCCGGTCACCTCCCCTCTCTATCAGCAGCCTGGCCGCCTCCAGATGCACGAGCTGTGCCGAGAGGCTGTGCGCCAGCACGTCGTGGATCTCCCGCGCGATCCTGGTCCGCTCCGCAAGGGCCGCCGACTCAGCCTCGGCCGCACGCGCCGCCCGTTCCTGAGCGAGCAGCCGCAAGGCGCTGCCACGTGCTTCGGCGTCCAGGCGCAGCACATACCCGGCCAGGGCGATACCGACCACGGTGACCACGGTGGTCAGCCGGCCGTCATTGGTGACCGCGGCATAGGCCCCCAGTCCCGTGGCGGCGACAGGGAGTCCGGCGGCCAGGGGCAGTCGCTCCATGGAGCAGACAGCGCACCCGCACCAGAGCACAAGCGCCGGGACGCGCAGACCGGTGGCGTAGGCGACCAGCGCCAGTCCGAGGAGCAGAGAGATCAGGGCGACCGAAGACGGCAGCCGATTGCGAAAGGTGGTCCGGAAGAAGGCCCAGACCAGCAACCCGCACAGCACCACCCCGGCCGCCGCCGCGACGTTGCCCCACGCGGGCAGGCTGCTGCCCGCGAAGGTCGTCCAGAGGAGCATTCCGAGGGCGAAGAGCCGGCCGGCCCGGCCGAGCATGCGCCGGGCGGCGGAGACTCCCGCACGGGACAGTGCTTCCCGGGAGGGCCAGCTCGTCCACAGGTTCTCCGTCACACACGCTCCTTCCCTGCGCGCCTGAGTGCGCCGTCACCGTACGCCGTGGCCGCGCTGGCCGCGGGAGTGAGGGACTGCGCACGCCAGACCAGGATCCCGGAGCGAACCAGCAGGGTGCCGGCAAGGCCGAGCAGCAGCGTGGAGCTGTCCTGGTGGACGCCCAGGTACGCCCCGAAGGCGAAGAGGCCGGCTCGCAGGGCGATGCCCGCGCTCCAGACGGCCGCGCTCGCCTTGGTGCTCGTGCTCCACACGGCACCGTCCGCCCCCACCCATATACGGCTGGTCCAGGCCCAGCCGGCCCCGATGGCAAGGCCCACGAGCACCTCGGTGCCGAGCAGCAGGACCGACTCCGCACGGTGATGGGCATCGAGTATGCCGGGCTCGCGCAGGGCCAGGACGGTCAGAATCACGGGCACGAGCCACCAGCGCCGCTCGGTGTCGATCCGGCGCGCGCGGAACTGGCGGACGATCACCAGGGCGGCCACGGCCACGATCACCAACGCGTTGACGAGCCCGGACATCACAGCCTCCGTGTGCGGAAGGGGAGATGCCGACGGCGAGTGCTGTCGACGCCTTCGACGCTACGGAAAAGCGCAGGTCGGCTGATCGGAGCCGGGGTGGATCACGGGTGGAAACCGCGACGCGCTCAGTCTCCACCCGGGGGTGGAGAATCCCTGCGGGCAGGCGGTGACGTCGGCTTTCAGACCTGGTTCCGATGAGACACGTGGCCGGGGCAGGCCCACAAACCGACGGACAGCGCCCGGCAACCGGCGCGCCAGCGCGCGCTCAGCCGACGGACGCCGCGCACGAACACGGCCGACACCGCGCTGGTGTGCCGGGCGGCGGAGCGCCGCCCGGCACACCGCCTACGCGTCGATGCGCGACCGGTCCAGCGTCGCCGCGGAGCTGGAAATGAACTCCTTGCGCGGCGCCACGTCGTTGCCCATCAGCAGGTCAAACACCTGCTCGGCACCCTCGAGGTCGGAGAGGTTGATCCGGCGCAGGGTGCGGTGGCGCGGGTCCATCGTGGTCTCGGCCAGCTGGTCGGCGTCCATCTCACCGAGGCCCTTGTAGCGCTGGATGGAGTCCTTGTACCGGATGCCCTTGCTCTGGAATTCCAGGAGCTTGTCGCGCAGCTCGCGATCCGAGTACGTGTAGACGTACTTGTCCTGGCCCTTCTTCGGCTGGATGATCTCGACCCGGTGCAGCGGCGGCACCGCGGCGAACACCCGGCCCGCCTCGACCATGGGCCGCATGTAGCGGTGGAAGAGCGTCAGCAGCAGGGTGCGGATGTGGGAACCGTCCACATCGGCGTCGGTCATCATGATGATCTTGCCGTAGCGGGCCGCGTCGATGTCGAAGGTCCGACCCGATCCGGCCCCTATGACCTGGATGATCGCGCCGCACTCGGCGTTCTTCAGCATGTCCGTGACGGACGACTTCTGGACGTTGAGGATCTTGCCGCGGATCGGGAGCAGCGCCTGGAACTCGGAGTTCCGGGCGAGCTTCGCCGTGCCGAGTGCGGAGTCGCCCTCCACGATGAACAGCTCGCTGCGGTCGACGTCGTCGCTGCGGCAGTCGGCGAGCTTGGCGGGCAGCGAGGAGGACTCAAGAGCCGTCTTCCGGCGCTGCGCGTCCTTGTGCTGGCGGGCCGCGATGCGCGTCCGGGCCGCGGCGACGACCTTCTCCAGGACGACGCGGGCCTGCTGGGCGGCGTCACGCTTCGTGGAGGTCAGGAAGGCCTTGAGCTCCTTGGCGATCACAGTGCCCACGATGCGGCGGGCCGCCGAGGTGCCGAGGACCTCCTTGGTCTGACCCTCGAACTGCGGCTCGGCCAGGCGCACGGTGACGACCACGGTGAGCCCCTCGAGGGCGTCGTCCTTGACGACGTCGTCCTCGGCGACGCGCAGCATCTTCTTGGCGCGCAGCACCTCGTTCATCGTCCTGGTGACGGCCTGCTCGAAGCCCGCGACATGGGTGCCGCCCTTGGGGGTGGCGATGATGTTGACGAACGACCTGAGCGTCGTGTCGTAGCCGGTCCCCCAGCGCATCGCGACGTCGACGCCCAACTCCCGGGTGACTTCGGTGGGCGTCATCTGCCCGTGGTCGTCCAGGACGGGAACCGTCTCCTTGAACGTGCCCTGTCCGGAGAAGCGGAGGACGTCGCACACCGGCTTGTCGCTCGCCAGGTACTCACAGAATTCGCTGATGCCGCCGTCGAAGCGGAAGGACTCCTCGCCCTTGCTGCCGCCCTCACCGAGCCCGTACTCGTCGCGGACGACGATGGTCAGGCCCGGCACCAGGAACGCGGTCTGGCGGGCGCGCTGGTGCAGCGTCTCCAGGGAGAGCTTGGCGTCCTTGAGGAAGATCTGACGGTCGGCCCAGTAGCGCACACGCGTGCCGGTCCGGGTCTTGGGGAGCTTCTTGGTCTTGCGCAGACCGCTCGTCGCCTCGAACTTCGCGTCGGGACCGTCACTCGCGAAGGCGCCGGGGACGCCGCGGCGGAAGCTGATCGCGTGCGTGTGCCCGTTGCGGTCGACCTCGACGTCCAGGCGCGCGGAGAGCGCGTTCACCACGGAGGCGCCGACGCCGTGCAGACCACCGGACGCCGCGTACGAGCCACCGCCGAACTTACCGCCGGCGTGCAGCTTGGTCATCACGACCTCGACACCGGACAGTCGGGTCTTGGGCTCCACGTCGACCGGGATACCGCGGCCGTTGTCCCGGACCTCCACCGAGCCGTCGTCGTGCAGGATCACCTCGATGTGATCGCAGTAGCCGCCCAGGGCCTCGTCGACGGAGTTGTCGATGATCTCCCAGAGGCAGTGCATCAGGCCCCGGCTGTCGGTCGAGCCAATGTACATGCCAGGGCGCTTGCGGACGGCTTCCAGGCCTTCGAGGACGAGGAGGTGCCGCGCGGTGTAGTTGGAGCCGTCCCCTGCTCCTGTCAGCAGCGCTGTGGACGGCACGGACGTGTCGGCGGTCACGCGGTTCGCTCCTCGCTGAATTTCTGGTGGGGCCCTTTGGGGTGCGGGCCGGCTTCGGTTGCCGGTCCGAGGGTACCGAGGCCTGGTAGGGCCGTTGTAACGCCACCCTCGTCATGAACTCAGACTAGTCCAGAGTCGCACGAGCGTTCGATCCCCTCGAGGAGGTGAAGTACATATCACGTTCCCTTCGAGGCATGAACCATTTAGCCTCGGGGCACGTCCTCATCCACAACCGGCAACCCGGCCGGGAGGGCGGACAACCGATAAAAAAGCGCGAACCCGTACGACACAAGAGACGTAATACGGCACATTCGCCGCCAACCGGCAGCAGACAACCGTCTTGGAAAGAATCTTTCGAGGTGAAGCCGCGAGCGGGAACGTTTTCGGCCTGGTTGGATGTTGACCCTGGTACGACAGCTCGTCGAGCTAGAGAAGAGGCGACGTGACTACTGTTCTGACCCCCACGAGCCCGCTGACGGCCGCGGACCGCTGCGACCGTTGCGGCGCCCAGGCGTACCTGCGCGTCGTCCTCCTGAGCGGCGGAGAACTGCTCTTCTGCGCCCACCACGGCCGCAAGTTCGAGCCGGAACTCAAGAAGATCGCCGCTGAGATACAGGACGAGACGGAACGGCTGACCGTTCCGACGAGCGGACCCGACGAGGAACGCTGACACCTCGCGCGACGAGCCGACACCGGCGCCGAGGCCGGTGAACGGGCGGCCACTCCCCTCACAGGGAGTGGCCGCCCGTACTCGTACCGCATTCCCCGGGCGGCGCCCTCAGAACGCCTGCCCGGTCATCGTGCTCAGCCGGTCCGCCCGGCCATCGCTGCCGACTCCCCCTAGGGGCAGTGAGCAACAAGCCCCAGGCTCCCGGTGCGCGGACCGCCGTCCTCAGTGACCGGCGTTCAGCGAACTGGCGACCTCCGAGACCCGGGTGTAGACCCCGGGGCTTCCCGGCTGCCCGCAGCCGCTCCCCCAGGACACCAGACCGATCAGGCGACCCTGGGCGACCAGCGGTCCCCCGCTGTCCCCCTGGCAGGCGTCGCGCCCGCCCTGGGGCTGGCCGGCACAGAGCATGGAAGCACGCAGGTACTTCCCGTCCAGACCGCCGGGATACGCCTGCTCGCACGTCGTGTCCGGGAGAACCTGCAGGTTCGCCCCTCGCAGACTGCGCGCATAGTCGGCGTCCCCGGTGGCGTCGCCCCAGCCGTACACGGTCGCCGCCGTACCCGGTGCATAGGCCGGGTCTCCGGCTGCCGCCATGGGGATGACCGAAGTCGCCGGTAGCGGGGAGGCGAGCGTGAGCACGGCGAAGTCACCGGCATTCGTGTAGCTGTTGTATGCCGGATTGACCCGAGTCGCGGTCACCGGGATTTCCGAGCCCCGGCTGGACAGCAGGTCCGTGCGCCCCGCGATGACCTTGAGGTCCCGTACCTGACCTGGTGGTGCCCCCAGGACGGCCGTACTCATGCAGTGAGCCGCGGTCACGACCGTGGAACGGCTTACCGCGACTCCTCCGCAGAACTGTCCCGCACGCGTACCTCCGAACCGGTCACGGCTGGAGAGGGCGACGGTCCAAGGACTCTGTGAGATGTCGACCGGGAAGCCTCCGATGACGACGTTGTCCGCCGTCGCGGGAGCGGGAGAGGCCAGCGGTATCAAGGCTGCTGCCGCTCCGACGGCCAGCGATCGGGCGAGGTGGCGACGCATGGGCTCTCCTCACTGTCAGATGATCGTAGAACACCCACAGTGATCCAGTTCCCCGCATCACGCACACGCAAGGGGCCGGTTCTCACGGAACCGGCCCCTCAACGGCTACGGCCAAGGACTAGTCGAGGTAGTCGCGCAGCACCTGGGAGCGCGACGGGTGACGCAGCTTCGACATCGTCTTGGACTCGATCTGGCGGATGCGCTCGCGGGTGACCCCGTACACCTTGCCGATCTCGTCGAGGGTCTTCGGCTGGCCGTCGGTGAGACCGAAGCGCATGGAGACGACGCCCGCCTCGCGCTCGGAAAGGGTGTCGAGCACGGAGTGCAGCTGCTCCTGGAGAAGCGTGAAGCTGACCGCGTCCGCAGGGACGACGGCCTCGGAGTCCTCGATGAGGTCGCCGAACTCGCTGTCGCCGTCCTCACCCAGCGGGGTGTGCAGGGAGATGGGCTCACGGCCGTACTTCTGGACCTCGATGACCTTCTCGGGGGTCATGTCGAGTTCCTTGGCCAGCTCCTCCGGGGTGGGCTCGCGGCCCAGGTCCTGCAGCATCTGGCGCTGAACACGTGCGAGCTTGTTGATGACCTCGACCATGTGCACCGGGATACGGATGGTGCGGGCCTGGTCGGCCATGGCGCGGGTGATCGCCTGACGGATCCACCAGGTGGCATACGTGGAGAACTTGTAGCCCTTGGTGTAGTCGAACTTCTCGACCGCACGGATCAGACCGAGGTTGCCCTCCTGGATGAGGTCCAGGAAGAGCATGCCGCGGCCGGTGTAGCGCTTGGCCAACGAGACCACCAGACGGAGGTTGGCCTCCAGAAGGTGGTTCTTGGCGCGGCGGCCGTCCTCGGCGATGATCTCCAGCTCACGCTTGAGCTTGGGGGCGAGCTTGTCGGCGTTGGCCAGCTTGTCCTCGGCGAAGAGGCCGGCCTCGATGCGCTTAGCGAGCTCGACCTCCTGCTCGGCGTTGAGCAGCGGGACCTTGCCGATCTGCTTCAGGTAGTCCTTGACCGGGTCGGCGGTGGCACCGGCCGCGGCGACCTGCTGGGCGGGCGCGTCGTCCTCATCCTCGTCGGAGAGCACGAAGCCGGCGTTCTCGGTGCCCTCGGGCTCGTCGCCGCCCTTGACGGGGGCCTCTTCAAGGACTTCCTCTTCGACCAGTTCGGCGTCGTCCTTCTTGCCACTGGTCGTCTTCTTGGCCGGAGCCGCCTTCTTGGCGACGGCCTTCTTGGCGACCGCCTTCTTGGCGGTCGTTTTCTTGGCAGCGGTCTTCTTGGCGGGCGCGTCCTCAGCCGGGTCGTCGGCCACCAGCGGGGGCACAGCCTCGGCTGCCGGGGCGGGGGCGGGCGCCTTCTTGGCGGCCACCGTCTTCGCCGCGACGGTCTTGGTGGCGGTGCGCTTGGCCGGACTCTTCGCTGCGACGCTCTTGCGGGTGCGCTTGGGCTCTGCGGCACTGACCATCAGCGTCACACCCTCTTCCTCGAGGATCTGGTTGAGGCTGCGCAGTACGTTCTTCCACTGAGTGGCCGGAATCTGGTCAGCTTCGAAGGCCCGACGCACATCGTCGCCGGCGATCTGCCCCTCAGCCTTTCCCCGCTCAATAAGAGCCATGACAGAGACGGACTCGGCGATCTCCGGCGGGAGCGTACGGGATGTGCTGGCCGACACGAACAACCTCTCGGAACGTTGGAAAACGGCTTCCGGCCCCTTCCATGACGGACAGGAGCCGACCGCCGGCTTGGGGATGGGCCGACGGCGCGGGCGGGGGCCGGGAAGTTGAACAGCGCCGTGACCGGCGTCCGTATTCCCTCCTCGGCTGTCACCTCTTAGGTCATCGCACAGTTCCGTAGAGCGTTACGCCCAATCTGCGTGGCCCGGGTCACACCCCGTAACCGCTCAAAAACGTCCAGATACGGGCAGAGGAGGTCGTCGATCTCATCCCTGCTGCCCTTCTCGTAAAGGGCACACGCTCTGTCATGCCCCGGATTCCGTGCCCCACACAGCCCCGCCCAGAGAATCCATGACGAGCTCGTGAACGCACGACCGATCGGATCATCGACATCCGCCGGATCGTCCATGACGGCGGCGCGAGCGGAGGCTGGCGGCACCGTGATCTCCGTCGGACTCCGCCGGGTCCCGGGAGGATCCGACGGAGTCCGACGGCGGATGAACGGCACTACGCGGTCTCCCGGCCGCGCGGACCGGGTGCCGGCCGGCGAGGGCGCCTGCCCAAGATCGCACCCCCCGAGAGTGCGGTCAGTGCTCGCGCGGGGCGGGCACCACGCGCTCTACCTCGGGTTGGACGGTGAGCAGTTGACGCATGGCCCCTTCGGCGGCCGCCCCGTCGCCCGAGGCGAGCGCGTCGACGATGCGGGCGTGCTGGCTCAGCGAGGCGTCATTCGGGCGGTCACAGCCGGTGACCGGGCCGCCGGAGACCTGGAGGGCGGCCGAGACGATGCCCGAGAGGTGCTCCAGCATGCGGTTGCCCGCGACCTGGATGAGCAGCGAGTGGAACTCCGCGTCGGCACGCGAGAACGTCAGGGAGTCTCCCTGCGCCATGGCGTGGCTCATGATCTCGACCATGTCACCGAGCCGCTGCTGCACCTCCTCGCGCCCGTGACCGGCAGCGAGACGTGCGGCGAGGGGCTCGATGGTCCACCGGAGCTCGCTGAGCTCGCGACGCTGGTCGTCGCGCTGCGGCCCGAAGGCCCGCCACTCGATGATGTCCGGGTCGAGCAGGTTCCAGTCGCTCACGGGGCGCACACGCGTACCGACGTTCGGGCGGGCGCTGACCAGGCCCTTTGCCTCGAGAACGCGCAGCGACTCACGGACGACGGTACGGGACACCTCGAAGCGCTGGCCGATCTCCTCGGGGACCAGAGGGCGGTCGGCGCCCAGGTCACCGGAGACGATCATCTGGCCGAGCTGCTGGACGAGTTGGCCGTGCAGTCCGCGTCCGCGGCTGCCCGCGGCGCGCCGGCCGACGCGGCCGAGTTCGGGGTCCGCGGCCTCCCAGGAAGGTGTGCCCACGCGGTCGGGGGCGGGTGCCTCGGCGTAGGGGTAGCGGTCGAGTTCGCCCGGTCCGGCCAGGCCGGAGTCTGTTGAGCGGGCGGCGGTCATCATGGTGTGTGCAAGGGTACTCACGGATCCTTTGTCGGCGCCCTCTCCAACTCCCTTGAGGTCTTTGGTGAAAAGCACACGAAAGGGTGATCGCTCACCCCGTCGCAATTGACGCCTTATCGGAAAGAAATGGGCGTGTCTTGGGGAAGTTGCGGACACAGGGGAACCGATGGTGACGGAGCGCCGTCATCGGACCCTACCGCGCAGGGTGGTGAGCAGATAGGCACAGAGCAGGGCAATCAGGGACAAAGCGAGCGCAGCACCGACGGGTTGGGCGATCACATGCGCCGCGGCAGCCAGATACCGATCCGCGCCGAACGGCAACCGCACGAGTGTGAGCTCGGGCATCTGTGCGGCAGAGCCCTCCGAGGTCTGCGCGGGCGGTCCCTCCAGGACCTTCTCCAGGAGGGGTGCGACGACCACGGGCACCGCGAGCACCGCGGCCAGCCCGGCTGTGGTGGACCGGAAGATGCCGGCGGCGAGCACACCGGTCCAGGCGCAGCCGACGACGAGCCCGCACCAACTGACGCCGAGAGGGAGCCACTCAGCAGGAAGCCGGGCAACCTCCTGCCCATAGACGACATGGAGAAACCCGAAGGCGCAGCCGACGGTGAGGACGGCAAGGAGCAGCGCCATCGCCCCGGAGACCAGGAGTTTGGCGGCGAGCAGTCCCAGGCGGCGGGGAACGGTTCCACGGTCCGCGGCCAGGGCGGGGTGGCGGAACTCGTCGCCGAAGGCGACGGCGCCGAGCAGTCCCGCGCCGAGCGCTGCGGGCGGCAGCGGGAGCACCTGCGGCCAGGCGGCCAGCAGGCGGCCCACCGTGGTGTCCCCGGCGCGAGCGAGGACCACGGCGACGAGAAGGGAGGAGACAAGCGCGAGGGCCGCGGTGAGGTACGTCGTGCCGATTCCGGCGGCGCGGCGCAGTTCATAACGCACGGGGCGCAGGGCGCCGGGCACGTCCCGGACGCCGACGGGCGGCGGCAGCGGGGCCAGGTCGTCTGCCTCCAGCGCCTCGGCCGACGGCGACGAGGACGGGAGGGGGGCGGCTTCGACGCCGGCGCCCGGCCCCATATCGCCGACTTCGTCAGCCAGTTGATGAACGAGCACCCCGTGCCGGAAAGCGGTCTCACCGACCTCGGCGCACGTACTTCCGTAAACCGACAGCCGGTTGCCGTCCTCGTGAACGACTTCCAGAGAACGCTGCTCCGTTCTGGCCTCCTTGGTGAGCAGTGTGCCGAGCCGGGCTGCGTGCGGACTGCGGACGGCGACGCGGGGTCGCAGCCGGGTGCGGGCGAAGTCGGCGACCGCCTGGTCGGCGACGAGCCGGCCCTCGTCGAGCGTGACGACGTGATCGGCGGTGCGTGCGGCCTCCTTGGGGTCGCCGGTGGTGAACAGGACGGTGCCGCCCTGGGCTGCGTGCGCACGCAGGGTGCCGTGCAGCCAGCGGCCCTCGCGAGCGGAGAGTCCGCCCACGGGGTCGTCGAGCACCAGCGCGTGCGGGTCTGCGAGGAGGGCGCAGGCCAGCCCGAGGCGACGGTCCATGCCGCGCGAGAGCGTGCCGAGCCTCTCGTTGCGCAAGCCGGTCAGTCCGACCACCTCGAGGACTTCGTCGGCACGGCGCACCGGCTCACCCGCGGCGCAGCACAGCATGCGCAGTTGCCCGCGGACCGTGCGCGCAGGATGGCCGGGGACGTCGCCGAGAAGAACTCCCACTTCGCGCGAGGGGTGGGCGATGCGGTGCAGCGGACGGCCCCGGAAGTAGGTGATGCCTCGGCCCGGTTGGAGTTCCAGCATGAGCCTGAGCGCCGTCGACTTGCCTGCGCCGGGACCTCCGAGGAGAGCGGTGACGTAGCCTGCATGCGCCTCGAAGGAGACGTCGTCGACAGCGGGCGGGAGGTCCCTGCGGGAGATGCTGGTCAGTCCGATCGCCTGGATCACTCGAAGCAAGATAGCGCGATATATCCGCTATGTCCGCTTTTTCAGTCATCTTGGCGCCGCATCGACGCCTACTTCGTCCGCTTCAGACACGTGCCCACAGCAGCCCGTCGCACGGACTGCGTCGGACGACGGTCAGACCTCGGGACGCAGCATCGGCGGGTTGAGCAGTGTGGCTCCTCCGGCACGGAACAGCTGTGCCGGGCGACCGCCTTGGCGGGTCGTCGTGCCGCCCGTGGGAACCAGGAAGCCGGGTGTGCCAGTCACCTTGCGGTGAAAGTTGCGCGGATCGAGCGCCACACCCCATACCGCCTCATAGACGCGGCGCAACTCGCCGACGGTGAACTCGGGCGGGCAGAAGGCGGTGGCCAGCGACGAGTACTCGATCTTGGAACGGGCGCGCTCGACACCGTCCGCCAAAATCTGCGCATGATCGAAGGCGAGCGGCGCCGCCTGCTCCCCCTCCCTGCCGTAGCCGCCCTGCTGCAACAGCTCCTCCACGGGCGCCCAACGGGCGCTGTTGGCGTCGCCACCCGCACGTGGCGCCGGCAGATCGGGAGCGAGCGCGAGATGGGCGACGCTCACCACTCTCATCCGCGGATCCCGCTTCGGGTCGCCGTACGTGGCCAGCTGCTCAAGGTGAGCGCCGTTGTCCTGCGCCGGAACGGACGGGTCGTGGGCGCACAGTCCCGTCTCCTCGGCCAGCTCGCGTGCCGCGGCCTGCGCCAGATCCTCGTCCACCCGTACGAAGCCGCCCGGAAGCGCCCACCGGCCCTGAAACGGCGGCTCGCCCCTTCGAACCGCCAGCGCACAAAGGGCATGACGGCGCACGGTCAGCACGACCAGGTCCACGGTGACGGCGAAGGGCGGAAAGGCTGACGGGTCGTAGGGCATGTCGCGATCATAGTCGTCTGCCTGACGATAAACACTCCCGATCGCCACAGGTCTCATCGACGACCACCGTCCGCGCCGCTGCGCCGCGTAATCCGAGGTCACACCCCCAGCTGAAGTCCGTCGGCCGCCTCCTCCACCATGGCGAGGCCGAGGCGGCCGACGCGCACGGAGAAGGGGGCACCGGCGAGTCGCAGTCCCGTCAGCGCGATCTCGCCCAGTGGGGCGCTGCGGACCGGTCTCAGGGTCACGGTCCGGGCGGGTGCATCGGGGCGGATGCCGGCGAGGGCGGTCAGGAGGAGCACTCCGGCGGCGGCTGCCGTGGCGGCGGGGCGGCAGGCCGCCGGATGCGGCAGGGGGGCGCTCCCTTCGGCCCGCGACTCACCCGCGAACATCTCCGGCAACCGGTATCCGAAGGCCTCCGCCGCCGACAGCATTCCGCCCAGCAGGGCGCCTGCCTGCTCCTCGTAGCCGGCGGCGGCCAGTCCCGCGACGGCGACCGCCGTCTCCTGAACCCGCACGGCTCCGCCTCGGTGTCCGAACGGGTTGTACGCCGCCTCTCTTGCGCCCAGGCCGCGCAGTCCCCAGCCCGAGTCCATGACGGGCCCGCCGAACAACCGTGCCAGCTGCTCGGTGTGCCCCTTGTCGAGCAGCCCGGGTGCGAGAGCGCCTGAGCCGAGCAGGCCGGTGTCCAAGAGATGGGCGGCACCCGCGCCGAGGTGCGGCACCAGGCGTCCGTCCCGGGTGCGGGCGGCAGCCGGTCTGCCGCCCGAACGGTCCTCAATCCAGAAGTCCTCGATGAACGCGTCACGGAGCTCCTCGGCCCACTCACGCAGCTCCCGTCCGCCCGGTCGCCCCCACACCTCCAGCAGATCGGCGCCGAGCAGCGCGGCCCGGTGGGCGTGCGCCTGGGTCTCGCAGCGCAGCGGCCCGTCCGGCTGGGGGTCGGGGAGATAGACCGCGTCACCGACTGTGGTGCGCAGCCACCGCAGACAGCTCTCGGCCGCGGGGAGCAGTTCCTCCGTCTCCCGCTCCGGAAGCCCCCAGCGCCACGCCTCCGCGAGGAGGACGGGGAACAGCAGAGTTGCGTCGGTCCCCGTGCAGCCCGGCGGGAGATGAGCCCCCGCGTCCCGACGAGGGCCGGGGATCATGCCCGAGCGCAGGCCGGGTCCGCCGAGCTGAGTGCGCGCCAGCATGCGCAGGGTTCCCGCCGCGAGCCTCGTGCCGAGCGGCAGTGTCATCCGGGCCGCGGCCAGGCAGTCGGCGGGGGCCGGACCGCAGCGCCACGGGGCCCCCGCCGCCAGATGGACGTCGGTGGGGTGCGCGGGATCCCGCAGCAGCAAGGCCTCGAGGTCCTCAACGCAGGTGCGCAGCAGGGGCTGAATTCTTGGGTCGTCGCCAGTGGCCTGGGCCTGCACGAAGGGGCTGGTCGCCCCTCGCCGTACCGCCCGGGCTGATCCTGGGCCATCCGGGTGAAGCCGCAGTTCCACGGTCTGTGAGCCGCCGGGCGGCAGCTCGATTTCCCAGCGCAGGAGTCCGGCCGAGGCCAGGGCATCGGCGGGTGACGGGACAGCCGTGACCAGGCAGTCGCCGTTGCCCGAGGACCAGCGCAGACCCGAGTCGTGGACGGTGGCGGCAAGCTCGGGCCCCGAGCTGCCGGAGGCGACGGCTCCAAACTCGGCGAGGTCCGTACCGAGTGACACCTCAAGTGGCAGGCGCAGCGGTCGGGGAGCCGCGCTGTGCAGGACGATGCGCTCCGTGCCCTCCGCCGATCGGATGCGCTCCACAACGACATCGGGGTCCGGGCCGGAGTCCGGTGCCACATGAACCGTCCCCACGAATCGGGCACGGTCGGCCCCGAGCATGCGGCCCTGGACGGCGAGCGGCTCCCGGCCGGCCACCCGCACCTGGCAACGGGACAGCACGCGTCGGCCCGCACGGTAGAACCCCTCCAGTCCCTGTCCCGTCAGCTGTCCCTGATCTGTGGAGATCACCAGTGCGGGCAGGGCGACGCAGATCAGGGCGGTGTGGGCGGGTGGCAGCTCCGCGACGCCTCGGGGCAGGGGCTGCGGCGGGCCGGTCGTCGGCGACCGGTCGGTGTGCGGGGTGCGGGCCGACGTCCCGCCCGGCCTCCGTGGCGCAGTCGGCGGGGTGCCGCTGGGAGGCTGGGGTGCGGGGATGCCTGGGTGGGGCCGGCGGTCGCTGCCGCGGGCGGGAAACGGTGTGGACAGGGGCATGAGGCGGCCTCCTCTGCGCTGGGTACGCCTTGGCGGGCGCCCGGCGCCGGGTGAGGGCTCGGGAAGGTGCTGAGTGGTGCGGCGGGGCGACCCGAGCAGGGGTTCCGCACCACAAGTGAACGGAAGGGCCTTCCCCGTGGTCACGCCTGTGGGGCGGAAGCCGACCGAACGGCGGTAGGCCAAATGGAGGGATCCGCTCATGTGTCTCCGTCCTCCACGCGATGGCCCTGCCCTCCGTGAGCGGCGGGACGGTCGGTCGTGTCCCTGGCTCCCGGCCGCGACCCGTCGCCACCGGTCGAGGTGTCGGTGGGGCGCCGATGACGTGCATCGACTGTCCTGGGCGAACGCCGGATCGCGCGACTGCCGCCGCTTGCGGTACGGGGCCGGATCGCGCGGCTGCCACCGCTTGCCGCACGGGTCTTGCGGCGGCGACGCCAAGCGATCGTTGGATGCGGAGTGGCCGTGGACTGCGAAGTAGCTGTGGGATGTGAAGTGCCCGTGCAATGCGGAGTGTCCGTGGAATGGGAAGTGGCTGTGGTTACCGGTGTCCGCGGTGGGGGTGCGGCCTGTGCCAGGTCGCAGTCGTCCGGCGACGGCTCGTCACCCTCCTCTACAGCCGTCACCCGTTCGCCACGCAGACGCTCGTCCCCCGTTACAGCCCCAGGCCGGTCGTCGATCACGTCCTCGGCGCTGTCGGGCGAAGCGGTGCCGGCTTCGCCTTCGATGCGCCCTCCGGCAACTACCCCCTCGTAGCGGCGCGGCGGCGCAGCGCACCGGTCCGATGTCGTAGCGGCGGGGCGCCGATCTCCGTCCCGTTCCGCTCGCTGTTCTCCGCCCCGTTCCGCTCGCTGTTGTCCGTCCCGTTCCACTCGCTCGGCCCTCAGGCAGCGGCGGACGGTCTCCGGATGCAGGCCCTCGTTGCAGGCCTGGTGCAGGAGGCGGGCGAACAGGTAGTCCGGGTCCGCGCCCAGGGCCATGGCGAGAGCTTCGCGGGCTTCGACCTCGTCGCCGGTCGACCAGGCGACCCATCCGGCCAGCGTCAGGGGCGCAGCCGCGTGCTCGCCGTACGAGCCCACGCATCGGCGGGCCAGGGCGCGCCACAGCCTCAGTGCCACGGCGGCCTCCGGACCTTCCATCCACTCGGCTGCGCGATCACGGGTCGTGCGATCCTGCAGACCGAGGATCATGGCCGCGGCCTCGTCGTGTCCGAGCAGTTCGTCGTCGCGAAGGTCCGCCGCCTGAGTGCTGGGTGCCCGTGCGGCTTCGGCGAACCTCGCCATGACCCGCTCGGCCAGTCCGAGCGTTTCTCCGGCCACGTCCTCACGTGAGTCGCCGTGCAGGATCCTTGGGACGAGGGCCAGGCTCGCGGCGTCCAGCGCGACTTCCTGGTCGAGGGCCGCTGCCGTCTCCATCGGGCTCAGCCTGGCCCTGAACTCCTTGAGTGTGCCCCGCACTTGAAGTCCCGCGTAGGTGGCAGCGGCCGCCAGGACGGACGTGCCGGGCAGGCCCATCGGCTGTCCCTCGGCTGGACAGCAGCCCGGGCTCGGACAGCAGTAGGACCAGAAGCGGCCGTCGGAGATACACAACGCCTCCACCACCGGAACGTCGAGATCGCCGCACGCCGTGCGCAGCGACTGCGCGAGCGGCCGCAGGCGTTCCATCACGTCGCGTCCCGCCTCGCCGCTCTGCGGTTCCTGGACGAGGTAGGCGACCATGCTTTCCGGCCTGGTCCCTCTGCGCCCGCTGTCGGTCACGAGGCCGTGCGCCAGCTGCTGGGCCACCGACGGCCAGTCGTCGGAACGGGCGGGAATACCGAGCCGTGCGCGCCCGCCGAACCTCCCGCGCTTGTCCCGGTCGTGCAGGGCAGCCAGCACGATGCTGTCCTCGGGCCGGTACCCGAGCAGGTACGGCAGAGCGTCGGCCAGCTCGGCCGGGGTGCGCAGGGTGACCTGCGTCTCGCCACAGGAACCGGCAGCGTGGCCATGTCCCTTGTACTCCGTGGGCCGGGCGCCGTGCACGGTGGGGTCCCCGCCGCCGTGCGCGGATCCGCCCCTGTCACCGATGCCGGAGGAGCCGGCCGCTTCGTCGTGGTTCGTCATGCCGCGACCATCTCGCGGATCTTGGAGTTCCGTTTGAGCCTGTGGATAACCACGGCCATGAGCACGCCAGGACTTGTCCACAGGTTGTGGCCTCGCTCGCACGATGTCGGACCTATCGGGTTGCATGGACGGCATGACCGACGAACACCCGCGCCACCCGACTCACGAAGCCACACCGACCGCTGCAGACGACCCCGCGACTCGATCCCCGCAGGACTCCGGGGACCCGAGCGCCCCCTCGGCCATGGCCGAGACCGGCCTGCGTGCCGCGGCCGACGCCGTGCTCGCCCGACTCGTCGGCGCGCCGGGGGGCGAAGCCCGGCTGCGCGAGGACCAGTGGCGTGCCATCGAGGCCCTGGTCGCCGGCGGACGCAGAGCCCTGGTCGTACAGCGCACCGGCTGGGGCAAATCCGCGGTCTACTTCGTGGCGACCGCGCTACTGCGCGAACGCGGTGCGGGCCCCACGGTCATCGTCTCGCCCCTCCTCGCCCTCATGCGCAACCAGGTCGAGGCCGCGGCGCGGGCCGGCATCCACGCGCGGACGATCAACTCGTCCAACACCGAGGAATGGGAGACCGTCCAGGCCGAGGTCGCCGCCGGCGCGGTGGACGTCCTGCTGGTGAGCCCGGAGCGGCTCAACAACCCCGACTTCCGCGACCGGGTGCTTCCCGAGCTGGCGGCCGCGACCGGCCTGCTGGTGGTCGACGAGGCCCACTGCATCTCCGACTGGGGCCATGACTTCCGCCCCGACTACCGCCGGCTGCGCACCATGCTCGCGGACCTCCCGCCGGGTGTGCCGGTGCTGGCGACCACGGCGACGGCCAACGCTCGCGTGACCGCCGACGTCGCGGAGCAGCTCGGCACCGGGGCCGGTACGGACGCGCTGGTCCTGCGCGGCCATCTGGACCGGGAGAGCCTGAGCCTCGGCGTGCTGCGGCTCTCGGACGCCGCACACCGTATGGCATGGCTCGCCGACCACCTGGGGGAGCTTCCGGGGTCCGGGATCATCTACACGCTCACGGTGGCCGCGGCCGAGGAGGTCACCGCGTTCCTCCGCCAGTGCGGGCACACCGTGGCCTCGTACACGGGGAAGACGGAGAACGCCGACCGGCAGCAGGCGGAGGAGGATCTGCTGGCCAACCGGGTCAAGGCACTGGTCGCCACCTCCGCCCTCGGAATGGGCTTCGACAAGCCGGACCTCGGCTTCGTGGTCCACCTCGGCTCGCCCTCGTCCCCGATCGCTTACTACCAGCAGGTGGGACGCGCCGGCCGCGGTGTGGAGCACGCCGAAGTACTGCTGCTCCCGGGGAGGGAGGACCAGGCGATCTGGGAGTACTTCGCCTCGATCGCCTTCCCTCCCGAGGAACAGGTACGGCGCACGCTGGACGTCCTCGCGCGGGCGGACCGGCCGCTGTCGCTGCCCGCACTCGAGCCACTGGTCGAACTACGCCGGTCCCGGCTGGAAACGATGCTGAAGGTCCTCGACGTCGACGGTGCGGTACGCCGGGTGCAGGGCGGCTGGATCGCGACGGGTGTCCCCTGGACGTACGACACCGAGAGATACGCCTGGGTGGCCAAGCAGCGCGAGGCCGAGCAGCAGGCGATGCGCGACTATGTATCCACGTCGGGCTGCCGCATGGAGTTCCTGAGACAGCAATTGGACGACGAGGGAGCCGCGCCCTGCGGACGCTGCGACAACTGCGCCGGACCGCGGTTCTCGGACTCCGTCTCCCCGTTCGCGCTGGACGCGGCGCGCGGTGAGCTCGGCCGCGCGGGCGTCGAGGTCGAGCCGCGGAAGATGTGGCCGACCGGTCTGCCGGCGGTCGGTGTGGATCTGAAGGGGCGTATCCCGGCCGGGGAGCAGGCGACGCCGGGACGGGCCCTCGGGCGGCTCTCCGACATCGGCTGGGGCAACCGGCTGCGCCCGATGCTGGCACCTCAAGCCCCGGACGGTCCCGTGCCGGACGACATCGCGCGAGCTGTGGTCGGCGTGCTGGCCGACTGGGCCAAGGGACCGGGCGGCTGGGCAGCAGGCAGTCCCGACGCACAGCCGCGCCCGGTCGGCGTCGTCAGCATGGCCTCGCGTACGCGCCCGAGGCTGATCCAGACCCTGGCGGCGCGGATAGCGGAGATCGGGCGGCTGCCCCTGCTGGGTTCCGTGGAGTACGCCGGCGACGTCCCGCGGGTGCCCCGGAGCAACAGCGCGCAGCGGCTCAAGGCGCTCGACGGGGCACTGACCGTGCCGCCCGCGCTGGCCGCGGCACTCCGGGAGGCGGATGGTCCGGTACTCCTCGTGGACGACATGGCCGAGACGGGCTGGACCTTGGCGGTGGCCGCGCGCATGCTTCGGAAGGGCGGAGCGAAGGGGGTGTTGCCGCTGGTGCTGGCCGTGCAGGCGTGACCCGTGTCGTCTCCGGGATCGCTTGGAGCAGAGGTACGCAGGGGATATAGGCCACCCAGCACTAGAAATCGGTCGGGGGACCCGATTGCGCGTTGCTGCATTTCACTTCGCCGGGAAGAATTGAATTCCGCTCCCCGCACGGCTCGTCCATGGTTCCGGTAGGGCTCTGCTGCGGTGCGCGCCCCCCGTCCGACCCCCGCCCGAAGTCTGGGCGCGTAGCCGAAGGGAGAATCGTGACCTTCGGATTCGCTCCGTCCTCGGCGGCGTCGATGTCGGCCTCCGCCGGACCGTTCGCCGCATCCGCCAACCCTCTGCCCCGGATGCTCGAACCCGCCGAGTGGGCTGCGGCGGGGATTCCGCTGCTGCGCAACCCCCGTGAAGTCGTCAGCGAGCTGCACGGCCTGCACCGGCCGCGTCCCTCCATGGCCATGGTGGCTGTGCTGGATCCAGAGGAACGGCTGCTGGCGAGCGCTTCGTTCATCCGGCGCCCCGCACCGGCGGACGGGTGGATGTTCCGCAATTCGCTGCTGGACCACTTGCGCCGGGTCATCCCGCACGACCTGCGGCGCCGCACCCCTGTGCGGACGGCCGTATTGGTCTATTGCCGTGAGGGGAACGGGCGTTGGACGGAGGAGGACGGGGCCTGGATGTGGGGTTTGCGCGATGCATGCACGCTCCACGGGCTGCGGTGCGGTGCGTACATCACGCTGACGCGTGACGGCTGGCAGGTCCTGGGCGAGGGGCGCAGCGGACGCCGCCCCCATGCGGACTCACCACCGGAGGCGTTCGACCTGGGCACAGCACCCTCTCCATCGCCGCGCACGGGGGGCGTCGCCTCGGAGATTCTGCGCCGGGCCGCCGCCCGCTGAAGGACACGGCACCGTCGCGAGCCTCGTACGGTTGGCGAGCCTCGTACGATCCGGGGACGTGCCGACCGCTGAGGGCAGGGCAGGTGCCGGAGCAGTCCCGCGGCAACACGTCCGGTGAGCGCCGCCTGGCGAAGGTGCGGGAGAGCGATACACGGGATCGTCGGCACAGGCGCGTCGCCTCGCCCCAGTCCGACGGCACAGGTGGCCCGTAAGCCCGGCGACTGCGGCGACCTATGGCCGCGGCGGCCCGTCGACGCGGTGGCCGGAGGACCGCGGTGACCGGCGACTGTGCGCCAGGTACTCATGCCACGGTGGGCTTTCCGCGCGCACGTATGCCGAAGCGACCGCCGTTCGGGGTCCACCGATGTGGCGCCCTTCCCGACGGCCCACCGACGTCCGAACCGGCGGACCGGCTCCGGAACTCCGGCGCGGACGGGCGGGACGCGAGTGGACCGGACCGGGTCCGGACCGCTCAGACGCCCGCGCCCAGCACCGAGTTGATCTGCTTCGGGTCACCGCAGACGATCAGCAGGGCACCGGCCCGGCCGAGGGCCAGCGGAAGCGCGGTCGCCACGGTGTCGCCGGCGCCGCCGTTGACGGCGACCACGACCACCGGACGGGCGGCGGCACGGCCGGCGGCGGAGGCGTCGGCGTAGAAGACGTCGTCACCGGCGTCATGCTGCGCCCAGTACGCGCCATCGCCGAAGGACAGCTCGTGCGTGGCCCATGGGTGCGGTTCGCCAGTGGTGATCACCAGCACGTCGCCGGGGGCACGACCGGACTCCAGAAGCAGGTCGACTGCTTCCTCAGCGGCGTCGAGAGCGCCCTCGGCCGAGGCCGGGATCAGCTGGATCTGCGGGGTGGCGGAGGGAACGGACGGTCCGGACTTGGCCGGCTCACGCGAGGCGCGCTGGGCCGGCATCGGCCGTACAGACCCCGGACGGCCGGGACGTGCGGGGGCCGCGGGGCGGGGGCCGGGTACAGGACGAGGGGTCGGCGCGGTGCGGCCGGCAGCCGGCGTGGCGCGGGGACCCTGGGCACTCTCGTGAATCTGAGGCTCCTCGGGAATGAGAGGCATGAGCTGATATCTATCAAACGCCGGTGCGGCTTGCCTCGGCGGGTGGCACATGAGTGCGATCGGAACCGGTCAGAAGTCGAAGCCGAGCTGGCCCTCGATCTCCGACGCGCTTCCGACCGCCCAGTTGCGGACCTTCTTGAGATGCCGCCACTGGGGCAGCGCATCAAGATACGCCCACGACAAGCGGTGGTACGGGGTGGGGCCCCGCTCCTCCAGTGCGGCCTTGTGCACCGGCGACGGATACCCAGCGTTGGCCGCAAAACCGAAGTCTGCATGGTCGATACCCAGTTCGGCCATCATTTTGTCGCGGTGAACCTTGGCGATCACCGAGGCCGCCGCGACCACCACACACGACTGGTCGCCCTTGATCACCGTACGGACCTTCCAGGGCGCCCCAAGGTAGTCGTGCTTCCCGTCGAGGATGATCGCATCGGGGCGGACGGGCAGCGCCTCCAGGGCGCGTACCGCCGCGAACCGGAGCGCGGCCGTCATCCCGAATTCGTCGATCTCCTCGGGGGAGGCATGCCCGAGGGCGTACGCCGTCACCCACTTCTCCAGCAGCACCGCGAGTTCGGTGCGCCGCTTGACGGTCAGCAGCTTGGAGTCGGTGAGGCCCTCGGGCGGTCGGCGCAGACCCGTGACCGCCGCGCAGACGGTGACAGGGCCGGCCCACGCACCGCGCCCCACCTCGTCGACACCGGCGATGATCTTCGCTCCGGTCGTTGCGCGAAGGGAGCGCTCGACGGTGTGAGTAGGTGGTTCGTACAGCATGGCGCCCTTAGCCTACGCCGCCGGGATCGCCGAGCGACACCCCGGCTTCCCCGGGCAACGGCACATCGGCCGACAGCCCGTTCGGGGCGCACGGCCACGGCCCCGACACAGCCACGCCCGCGCAGTCCGCAAGACCCGGTTCAGCCCTGCCCGGGCCGCAGCAGCGGCATCATCAGCTGGTCGATCATCTCCTCGATGTCCTGCTCATCCCATTCGCTTCCGCACACCTTCGAGCGGTACATCATCATCGCCGGGATGACGTCGAAGACATATCCGTTCGCGGCGTCGGGCCGGACTTCACCCCGTTCGATACCACGGTTGATCACCTCACGGAGCAGCTTGATGGCGGGTTCCACTACACCCTCGTAGATCACGCCATGGAAGCGCTCGGCCTGCCGACTGTCGCATTCGTGAATGACTGCGCGGAGCGCGAAGCCTGGGCGCGAGTACATGGCCTCGCGCGCCTGTCGGCACAACGCGAGCAGATCCTCGCGGACGTTTCCGAGGTCGGGCATCTCGTCGAGGCGCGGCAGTCCGGCCTGGAGCGCGTCCGCGACGAGGTCCTCCTTGGACGCCCAGCGGCGATAGACGGCGGCTTTGCCGGTCTGGGCACCGGCGGCGACACCCTCCATGGTGAGGCCGTTCCAGCCGACCGTACTGAGCTGCTCCAGGGCGGCGTCGAGGATCGCGCGTTCGAGCACGGCACCACGCCGGCGGAGCGAGGCCGACTGAGCGGAGGCGGCCATCCAGGACGAAGTACCCATCTGTATGTCTCCGTTGAGCATGGGGAAGCGGGGGGCTTTGGGGGGAAGGGGACGTGCGGTCTTCGCGGTGTCGACGGCAACGAAGTCAGTGAACGCTTGCGTTCACTGACGGGGACTCACTACCGTTGACGCGACAGTGAACGCGGGCGTTCACTAACGCACTTATGGGGGACCCATAGTGACAACCTCTCCATTGATCCAGGAACAAACAGCCAAAACCGCACGCCGGACAGGGCGTCCCGGCATCGCGCTCACCGTCATCGCGGCCTGCCAACTCATGGTGGTACTCGACGCGACGATTGTGAACATCGCGCTCCCGCACATTCAAGACGCATTGCAGTTCAGCACGACCGACCTGACATGGGTGGTCAGCGCGTACACGCTGACCTTCGGCGGACTGCTGCTGCTCGGAGGCCGGGCCGGTGACATCCTCGGCCGGCGCAGGGTGTTCATGACGGGCATCCTGCTGTTCACGTTCGCCTCGCTGCTCGGCGGACTCGCCCAGGAACCGTGGCAGTTGCTCGCCGCGCGCGCTCTGCAGGGCGTCGGCGGCGCCATCGCGTCGCCCACCTCGCTGGCTCTCATCACCACCACTTTCCCAGAAGGCCCGGCACGGAACCGGGCCTTCGCCGTCTTCGCCGCGGTGTCGGCCGGCGGCGGCGCGATCGGCCTGCTGGCCGGCGGCATGCTCACGGAGTGGCTCGACTGGCGCTGGGTCCTCTTCGTCAACGTGCCCATCGGTCTGCTGATCGCCGCGCTCACCCCGATGTACATCAACGAGTCGCAGCGCCATCCGGGACGCTTCGACATCGCCGGCGCGCTCACCTCGACCGCCGGCATGGCGTCGCTGGTGTACGGCTTCATCCGCGCATCCGAGGAAGGCTGGCGGGACAGCCTCACGATCGGGTCCTTCGGTGCGGCCGCGGTGCTGCTGCTGGCGTTCGCCCTGATCGAGATGCGGGCCAAGGAGCCGATCACCCCGCTGAGGATGTTCGCCGAACGCAACCGCTCGGGCACATACGTGATCATGCTCAGCCTCGCCGCGGCGATGTTCGGCATGTTCTTCTACATCGTGCTGTTCGTGCAGAACGTACTGGGTTACTCGCCCATCTCCGCCGGTATTGCCTTCCTGCCGGTGACGGTGGCGATCGTGATCGGCGCGGGCCTGTCCCAACGGTTCCTGCCGGTGCTCGGCCCCAAGCCGTTCATGCTGGTCGGCGCGACGCTCGTCGCGCTCGGTCTCGGCTGGCTGACGTTCATCAGCCCCGACAGCTCGTACGTCTCCGGCGTGCTCGGCCCGATGCTGCTGTTCGGCTTCGGCATGGGCCTGAACTTCGTGACGCTGACAGTGACCGCGGTGTCGGGCGTCGCCCAGCACGAGGCAGGCGCGGCCTCCGGACTGCTCAACGCCATGCAGCAGGTGGGCGGTTCGCTCGGACTGTCCATCCTGACCACGGTGTTCGGCACCGCCAGCCAGAACGAGGCGGACAAGCAGATACCGAAGTTCATGGCGAACGGGGCGCCCGAGCAGAAGGCGGAGTTCGCCAAGACACACCTGCTGCCGGCCCCCTGGGGACACGAGGTACTCGCCCACGGCATCTCGACGGCGTTCATCCCGGCCGCCGCGATGGCGGTACTGGCCCTGATCACGGCCACCGTGGTCATCCGGGTGCGCAAGAGCGACCTGGAGGCCCTGGCCGGCACGGCGGGACCCGCCGGGAGCTGAGCGGGCCCTTCGCTCCTGCCACCGGTCCGCGCGGACCGGTGGCAGGAGCCCCACGACGTCGGAAGCGGCGCCCGGGCGAGGACGGCCGGGACGCCGCTTCGGCCCGCCCGGGCGACGGCAGCCGGGGCGCCGCTTCGGCCGTCCACGCCCGCGGCCTGGGGCCGGTTCGTGGGCGCCTTGCCGGCACAATCGCCCGGGACTGACGGGGCGGCGCCGGTTCGGGCCTTCCCAGGCTCTCCAGGAAGAGGCCCGGCTCCGATGCGGGCCTTCCCGCGCCTGTCCACCAGGGCCAAGTCGCGCCTTCCCTGGACGAAGGCCAGGGAACGGGTTCCGGCCTCCCCACCGCGGGGGCGTTCTCAGGACAAGACAGAACAGCAGGCGGTTTCGCCCCGAGCCTGCGCGGGATACGGCGCCCAGACTCGACCCCGATCGTCTACGCCGACGGGGGCATCCAGGCCGGCAGCCGCTCCGTGCGCCGCAGCCACTCCGCGGGCGGCGCTCCCGCCTTCCCGGCGGCGAGCACTCCCCCGACGATGGCGCAGGTTGTGTCCACATCCCCGCCCACCTGCGCGGTCGTCCAGAACGCCTGCTCGTAGTCGCCAAGGGCGCGCGCGGCTGACCACAGCGCGAACGGCACCGTGTCGTGCGCCGTCGTACGCCGCCCACAGCCGAGCACGGCCGCCACGGTGGCCGCGTCGTCGTAGTCGAACATGTCACGGGCGCGCCGCAGACCCATGCCGACGGCACTCTTAGGTACGAGCGCGATCACCCCGTCGAGGAAGGCCTCCGGGCTCGGCGGCCCCGCAGGGTCCGCGGCCAGGGCGGCTGCAGCCGCGACGGCCACGGCGCCGACCACGGCTTCGCGGTGCTGATGCGTGGGGTAGGCCGAGATCTCCGCCTGATGGGTGGCCTGCTCGGGGTCGTCCGCGTACCAGGCTCCCAGTGGGGCCGTCCGCACCGCGGCACCGCTGCCCCACGAGCCATGCCCCCTGAACAGCGCGGCGGCCAGCTCGCGCCAGTCACCGCCGGCACCGACCTGCTCAAGGATCCGGTCGATCGGCGGTTCGTGCCTTCTGGCCGCGTCGTGGTGCTCCGCCAAGGAATGCGCCAGGGCGTCCTGGTCGACGCGGCGATGCGTGGCCACCACGGACACGACGGAGCAGGCCATCTCCGTGTCGTCCGTCCACTGCCAAGGGCCCGGCGGCAGCTCGCGGCGCTTGAGCAGCGCATAGTGCCCGGGGATGTAGAACTGTGCGCCCAGCGCGTCCCCCACCGCCAGCCCGCGCAGGGCGGCCAGAGCGCGTTCCCGGCGCCCGTGGAATGAGGAGTCAGCGATCATGGCATTACTACTCTATCCGGTGATCCAGTACGGCAGCGGCTCCCGCCAGCGCTCGAACGGGCGATCAAGCCGGTATTTGCCGTCCTCTCCGAGGAGGAGCATGCGCGTCTCGCCGTTCTCCGGATTGGACAGTGATTCGAATTCGGCGACCGTCCAGTGGAACCAGCGCATACAGAACAGACGCATGGCGAGGCCATGGGTCACCAGCAGCACATTGGGCGGGTGATCGGGCGCCTCGAAGCTCCGGAACAGGCTCTCCAGGAAGCCGCCGACCCTGTCGTACACGTCGGCGCCTGACTCGCCCTGGGCGAAGCGGTAAAAGAAGTGACTGTAGGCGTCCCGGTACGCCTTCTGAAGCCGCACGTCGTCGCGGTCCTGCCAGTTTCCCCAGTCCTGCTCCCGCAGCCGGGGCTCCTCACGAATCCGGACGTGTTCCGGGTCCAGATGGAAGGCGCGGAGGGTCTCGTGGGTGCGGCGGTACGGGGAGACGTACACGCTGACGCGCTCCGTGCCGAACAGCTCCCGCAGTCGCTTTCCCGTCTCCTCCGCCTGCTGCCACCCCTTCTCGGTGAGCGGCAGTGAGTGGTCTGGCTCGCGTTCGTACACGGAGTCATCGGCATTGCCCACCGACTCGCCGTGTCGGACAAGGACGATGCGCCGTGGTCGTGCCATGCCAAAACCCTAGATCGAGTGACGGCCGAAGTGGCACCCGAGGGGCCTCTATACGGCATAGGTCACATTCGGCCTGCGCTCATCCGCACGGTCCAGTTCTCAAACTCGCAGGATTCGCCCCGACGCCCGCATGTGCCGGCACCACGGGTTCACACGGTCCACGTCGGCTCGAGATCCACGATGTCACCTGTGAGGGCAGCCACATCAGCCTCGGTCTGCGCCCTCAGCGCCAGACGTTCCACCCGCTCCTCGCGATACTTGCCGTGCTCGGCGGCCGACTGCCACATGGACAGGATCAGGAACTCACGGCCCGGTGCCTCGCCGAACAGTCCGCGGATCATGCCCGGTGAGCCGGCCATCGCCGGATTCCAGACCTTCTCCTGCATCAGTGCGAAATGCTCGGCCCGCTCCTCGTGCACCCTGCAATGCGCGACCCGCACCAGGTCGGCGTCGCTGAAGCGGGGCTCGAACCCGGTCTTCACGTCGAAGCGGTAGTCGAACAGTCTGACCTGCTGGTCCTTGAACGTGCCGGACTGCGCGGCGGCCAGCCGGTCGTGCGAGCGCGCCATGAAGGAGTCGTAGAAGGCACGGCTCTCCCAGAACGCGAAGATGTGCGCCACGCCGGGCCTGCCCCGACTCCAGCCTCCGCCCTGTCCCCGGAAGCCCGGCTCCCCCGGAAGCCCCGCCCACTTTCGCTGCCCCCGCTCGAAACCGCGGCGGTCGACCACGGTGCAGCGAATCCACTTGACCAGCACCGCGCCATCGTAAGGCCACGGTGCGTGGCGTCGGTCGCTCTCCGGCGGAGTGCACCCGGGCGAGCGTCCGATGTACGAGGCACAATGGACAACTGACCCTCATTGCACGGCAATTCACGCCGAGGGCGCCGACAACGGGAGGGACGGGTGATGAGCGGCCTCAACAAGGGCATCCGTAAGGCCGAGTTGGCGGTGAAGTGGGACCCGAGTCCGCCGGGACAGCCGCCCACCGACCTGGACATCGTGGCCGCGACCTATTCGGCGTCCGACCCGTACGGGGATCCCGCGTACGTCGTGCACTTCGGCAGCCGCGCCCCCGACGGCACGATCTACCTCAACCGGGACAGCCTCGACGGCAAGGGCTTCGGCTGGGACGAGGTCATGACCCTGGAGCTCTACCGGCTCGACGGCCGGTACGCGCGCGTGGTGGCCGGCGTGGTCATACAGCAGCAGTGGGGCCGCAGGACGTTCGTCGGCGTACTGAACCCGGCGCTGCGCCTGCGTGAGGGCTACACCGTCCTGGCCGAGGACGACTTCGGCGGCGTACTGGGCGCGACGGCGGCAACAGTGGCCGAGTTCGTCCGCGACGCCTCCGGTGAGTGGACCTTCCACCCGGGCATCCACGGCTACGACACGGACCCGGCAGGCTTCGCCCGCATGATGGGCAGTCCGCGCGATTCCTGAGCTGTCCCACGAGAGAGCACAGACCGCGAAGGGCGGCACGAACCACCGGTCGTGCCGCCCTTTGAACCCCGCAATCAAGTGACGGGGCGCAAGCGCTTCAAGTGGCCGACCGGTTCTGCTGTCAGTGGCCGACGGGTTCTGCTGTCAGACGTGGCTGGCACGATGCTTCGCATGGCGCTCCTACACCCGCTCGACGGCGTGGACTCCCACCCCTGGTCCTCCTTCTCCCACGCCTACGGCAGCGCGGAGGACCTCCCCGATCTGCTGCGGGCCCTGGTGGAGACCGACGCGGGTCCGGCCGGCGAAGCGCTGTCGGAGTTGTACGGGAGCGTGCTGCATCAGGGGACGGTCTATGCCGCCAGTGCGGAAGTGGCGCCGTTCCTGGCCAGGATCGTGGCGGCCGGCCACCAGGTGACGGACGTGCTGATGCTGCTCGGAGGCATGGCCGAGAGCGAGGACGAGCACGGCGTGGCACCGGGCGCGGTCCGGGCCGCCGTGGCGGGACAGCTTCCGCTGCTCCTGCCCCTGATGGACGCCGCCGAGCCGGAGGTCCGCCGGACCGCGGTGTGGGCGGTGTCCCACACGCGTGCCACCGAACTCGTGCTCCCAGCCCTCCGCAGGCGCTGGGAAGAGGAGCCCGAGCCGCTCGTGCTCTCCGAGATCCTTGCCGGGATGTCCCGGCTCGACCCGCAGGCCGGTGCGTCGGCGGCCACCACCGTCCTGAACCCGCGCCGACCCGCTGAGCTTCGTATGGCCGCCGTCTTGGCCTGCCTCGACGCGGATCTGCCCTGGACCGAG
The DNA here is from genome assembly GCF_053598275.1 of Streptomyces sp. NPDC001156. NCBI lineage: Bacteria > Bacillati > Actinomycetota > Actinomycetes > Kitasatosporales > Streptomycetaceae > Streptomyces > Streptomyces sp. NPDC001156. Next base: position 41,551 of record NZ_JBSFJX010000033.1, read on the forward strand.
GCACACCACACGACGATGCTGTCCCTTCTGCCGGCCGATCCGCTTGGCGGCGACTGCCTCGACCTCGAACGCAACGAGCCGTTCGCGGCCGTCGTGGAGGCCCTGCTGAACAGGCACCGCCACGCGGACCGGGAGGCGGCGTTCGCACTGGTCGACGCCGCCCTGCGCGACGGCCGGGCCGAGGTGCGGGCGGAGGCCCTGTGGGCGGCCGACCGCGCGTGCATGCTCTCCCGCAGTGCTCCACCGCGGCTGCTGGCCGGCCTGTGTGCCGCGGCCGTCGACGAGGAGGCCGTGGTCGCGATGGCGTCGCTGCTGGGCCGTTTGGACGCCTCCGCCGCGGCGGCCGCGGACGTCCTGGCCCCGCTCGCCGGCCGGAACCCGCAGCAGGCAGACGACCATGCGGACCGCGCCCTGGCTGCGCTCGTCCTTGTCGCGCCCGCCCAGGCCGCGCCGCTCCTGGCCGCCGGGCTCAGGCGACGGCCGCGGGCGCTCGACGCGGCTGCCGGGTTCCTGCGTCGGCCGGACCCCGCTTTCCCGTACGACGCTGAGCTCCTCGGTGCGATCCGGCGCCGCCTCCTGCGGCCCGAGGCCCTGAGCGGGAACGAACCGGGACTGCTGACCAGCCTCCTGGGCAGGTGGGGCGCCCAGGCAACGCCGGCACTGCCCGAGCTGTACAAGGCACTCGCGCACTTCCCTGGCCAGGTCGCCCCGGCCATCGCCGCCATCGCCGCTGACAGCGCGCCCGGCCAACGCGTCGAGGCGGTCGCGGTGTTGCGGAAGGCCGGCGGGCAGAGTTCGCTCCCTGTCGCAAAGGCCCTGTACGACCTCGTCGGCGAGTACGAGCCCTTGGTGCACTGCCTCGACCAGGAGATCCGGAGTGGTGGCCGCCGGTTCAGGGAAGCCCTCGGGACGGTCGGCGCCCTCGGTCCCTGGGCGGCGGTCCTGGCGCCGGCCCTGCGCGAGGCGCTCGGCGGCCCGGACCGCGAAACGGTCACGCCCGCACTGGACGCGGACACGGCGCTGGCCGAGGCACTGTGGGGCGTGACGGAGGACGCCGCCGCGGTGGTCGCCGCCCTGGACTCGGTCTTCGCCCGGGCCGAACAGAACCGCTGGTCCCAGTGGTCGGTGGTGCGGGCCGCTCGTACGACCGCCCTCCTCGGCCCGGCAGGGCGGCCGCTCACCTCCCGCCTGAAGACCCTGCTCGACCATCCCGAGCAGGTACCGGCCGCGGTGCTGGCCCTCACGGCGGTGGCAGAACCCGCCTCGCTGGACCGTACGGCACTCGCCGGCGCCGTCCTGCGGTCCGCGGAACTGGAAGCCGACCCGACGGGTGCCTGCGACGCCCTGGAGTCCCTCGGCGCCGCCGCCTTGACCGCCGACCATCTGCGCCGGCTGTCCGCCCTCGCCGACGGCGACGCGCGGATCATTCGCTCGGGAGTGGAAGACCGCATCATCCGCCGGGACGAGGCCTTCCGGAACCGCGTCCGGACACTCGTCACGGCCTTCACGGCCTCTGTCGCCCCCGACGCGACCGGGCATCATTCGCCGGAATAGGCCCGACCGAGCCTGGTCGCGCGCCAGCCCCGCCGGGGACGGAGACTGTGAGCGCCGTACGCGGCCGTGCGGCCCGACCACGGCGCTCCGGCACAGCAGGGCGTGACCGTCGGCGACTACGCGAACTGGGAGTGCTGATTCCGGCTCCCTGTCGTCGAGCACCGACCAGGACCGGGCCGGTGCCGGACGGCAACGGGTCGCATCCTCGTTACGCATGGCCCACGCAGTTGTCCCCTCGAAGCACCGGGGCTTCGAGGGGACAACTGTCCGGTCACCTTGCCATCAGCCGGTGCCTCACCTGAGGTTCACACCGACGGATGACCGGGGGCACGACAAGGCCGGTCGTTCCTCAGCTGCAGCCGCTCGTCGAACCGCAACCCTCGCAGATGTAGCAGGATCCCGCCCGCTGCATCTTCGTACCGCAGGAGAAGCACAGCGGGGCGTCCGCCTGGATACCCAGCTGCATCTCCACCAGTTCGGCGCTGGTGTGCGCCTGCTGCGGGGCCGGCTTGGCCGTGGCGGCCTCCGCCTTCGGTGTGGCGACCGCCTTCAACTCCTGGGTGCGCGGGGCCGACTGGGCCAGACCCTCGACGTCGACCTCGTCGTCGGCGGGCTCGTAGGAGCCGGTCTCCAGGTGGCGCTGACGCTCCTCGGCGGAGTGGATGCCGAGCGCGGAGCGCGTCTCGAAGGGCAGGAAGTCCAGCGCGAGGCGGCGGAAGATGTAGTCGACGATCGACTGCGCCATCCGCACGTCCGGGTCGTCCGTCATACCGGCCGGCTCGAAGCGCATGTTGGTGAACTTCGAGACGTAGGTCTCCAGCGGCACGCCGTACTGCAGACCCACCGAGACGGCGATGGAGAAGGCGTCCATCATGCCCGCGAGGGTCGAGCCCTGCTTGGACATCTTCAAGAAGACCTCACCGAGACCGTCGTCCGGGTAGGAATTGGCGGTCATGTAGCCCTCGGCACCGCCGACGGTGAAGGACGTGGTGATACCGGGACGGCCCTTCGGGAGACGCTTGCGGACCGGGCGGTACTCGACGACCTTCTCGACCTTGGCCTCGGCGGCGGGCACCTCGGCCTTCTCCGGGGCCGGCTCCTTCTTCTTGGCGGAGAGCGGCTGGCCGACCTTGCAGTTGTCGCGGTAGATCGCGAGCGCCTTGATGCCCAGCTTCCAGGCCTCGAAGTAGATCTCCTCGACCTCCTCGACGGTCGCCGTCTCCGGCATGTTGACCGTCTTGGAGATGGCGCCGGAGATCCACGGCTGGATCGCGGCCATCATGCGGACGTGGCCCATCGGGGAGATGGCGCGCTCGCCCATGGCGCAGTCGAAGACCTCGTAGTGCTCGTGCTTGAGGCCCGGCGAGTCGATCACATTGCCGTGCTCGGCGATGTGGGCGACGATCGCCTCGATCTGCTCCTCCTGGTAGCCGAGGCGGCGCAGCGCCTGCGGCACGGTGCCGTTGACGATCTGCATCGAGCCGCCGCCGACCAGCTTCTTGAACTTGACCAGCGCCAGGTCGGGCTCGACACCGGTGGTGTCGCAGGACATCGCGAGACCGATGGTGCCGGTCGGCGCGAGGACGGACGCCTGGGAGTTGCGGAAGCCGTTCTTCTCACCGAGGCGGAGCACGTCCTGCCAGGCCTCCGTGGCGGCGGCCCACACCGGGGTGTCGAGGTCGTCCATGCGGACGGCTTCGGCGTTGGCGTCCGAGTGCTGCTTCATGACGCGCAGGTGCGGCTGCTCGTTGCGGGCGTAGCCGTCGTACGGGCCGACGACCGCGGCCAGCTCGGCGGAACGCTTGTACGCCGTGCCGGTCATCAGGGAGGTGATGGCACCGGCCAGGGCGCGGCCGCCGTTGGAGTCGTAGGCGTGGCCGGTCGCCATCAGAAGGGCGCCGAGGTTGGCGTAGCCGATGCCGAGCTGGCGGAAGGCGCGGGTGTTCTCGCCGATCTTCTGGGTCGGGAAGTCCGCGAAGCAGATCGAGATGTCCATCGCGGTGATGACCAGCTCGACGACCTTGGCGAAGCGCTCGACCTCGAAGGACTGGTGGCCCTTGCCGTCGTCCTTCAGGAACTTCATCAGGTTGAGCGAGGCGAGGTTGCAGGACGTGTTGTCCAGGTGCATGTACTCGCTGCACGGGTTCGAGCCGTTGATACGGCCGGACTCCGGACACGTGTGCCAGTGGTTGATCGTGTCGTCGTACTGGATGCCGGGGTCGGCGCAGGCCCAGGCGGCCTCGGCCATCTTGCGGAAGAGGGCCTTGGCGTCGACCTCCTCGATGACCTCGCCGGTCATACGGGCACGCAGGCCGAACTTCCCGCTGGTCTCGACGGCCTTCATGAAGGTGTCGTTGACGCGGACCGAGTTGTTGGCGTTCTGGTACTGCACGGAGGTGATGTCGTCACCGCCGAGGTCCATGTCGAAGCCCGCGTCGCGCAGGGCGCGGATCTTCTCCTCTTCCTTCACCTTGGTCTCGATGAAGTCCTCGACGTCCGGGTGGTCGACGTCCAGGATGACCATCTTGGCGGCGCGGCGGGTGGCACCGCCCGACTTGATCGTTCCTGCGGAGGCGTCGGCACCGCGCATGAAGGAAACCGGACCGGAGGCGTTGCCGCCCGAGGAGAGCAGTTCCTTGGAGGAGCGGATGCGGGACAGGTTCAGGCCGGCGCCGGAGCCGCCCTTGAAGATCATGCCCTCTTCCTTGTACCAGTCGAGGATCGACTCCATGGAGTCGTCGACGGACAGGATGAAGCAGGCGGAGACCTGCTGGGGCTGCGGGGTGCCCACGTTGAACCAGACGGGGCTGTTGAAACTGAAGATCTGGTGCAGGAGGGCGTAGGCCAGCTCGTGCTCGAAGATCTCCGCGTCGGCGGGCGAGGAGAAGTACTTGTGGTCCTCACCGGCCTTCCGGTACGTCTTCACGATGCGGTCGATCAGCTGCTTCAGGCTGGTCTCGCGCTGCGGGGTGCCGACGGCACCGCGGAAGTACTTGCTGGTGACGATGTTGACCGCGTTCACCGACCAGAACTCGGGGAACTCGACGCCACGCTGCTCGAAGTTGACCGAGCCGTCGCGCCAGTTGGTCATGACGACGTCACGGCGCGCCCACTCGACCTCGTCGTACGGGTGCACCCCGGGGGTCGTGTGAATGCGCTCGATACGCAGCCCCTTGGTGGCCTTGGCGCCCTTCGCTCGGGCACCTCGTGCCGGACCGCTCGCCGTCTCTGTCATGCCGCCTCCCTATATCAGGCAAAAACGCCCTGACGTGCCCTTTTCTTCCCAGGCACGGTTTATGTGTCTACGTGTCACGCGCGTCATGAGGGGGCGCGTGACGGGTCTGTGTGTGCCGCCGGCGGAGCCGGTACCCCCCGGGCCCCCCGATCAGTCGGCGGCGGCGGGCACGGGGACGTCGGCCGTCGCTCCGGACCCGCGGTCGGTTCCCTGGCGCTCCGCGACAGCGTTCCCGTGGTCGTCGTCGACCTCGGCGGCGCGCCCGCGCTGCTGCTCCCTGAGTTCCGCGATGGCGGCCTCGAAGTCCTCCAGCGAGTCGAACGCCCGGTAGACGGACGCGAACCGCAAGAAGGCCACAAGGTCGAGTTCCTGCAAGGGGCCGAGTATGGCCAGACCCACGTCGTGGGTGGTCAGCTCGGCGCTACCGGTGGCCCGCACCGCCTCCTCGACCCGCTGGCCGAGCTGGGCGAGTGCGTCCTCGGTGACAGGCCGCCCCTGGCATGCCTTGCGCACACCGTTGATGATCTTGGTGCGGCTGAAGGGCTCGGTGACTCCGGACCGCTTGACCACCATGAGAGAGCACGTCTCCACGGTGGTGAAACGACGGGAGCAGTCCGGGCACTGACGGCGCCTGCGAATGGACGTGCCGTCATCGGTCGTACGACTGTCGACGACGCGGCTGTCGGGGTGCCTGCAGAAGGGGCAGTGCATGGCTCCATCCCTCCTTTTCAGCATGACTCATTGGCCTCTCGGGCCCCATGGGCCTCTCGAAGCAGCCCCAAGCATAGGCGATCACCCGAGCCATGGAGACCGGGGGGACCACAACTTGTGGGCTACGACTGCAATCCAACCACTACATCTAGCGATTGGCTCGTACATTCGGCGACGACACGCAGATCGAGCGTGATTGGCACATGCCGCACGGCCATACCGAAACGAGCCATGCGCGGATACGGTGGACACGGCATGGAGATGGGGGCCGGTTCCCCATCTACGGGACACCGGATGGCAGACTGGGCGCCGGCTACGGCGGCCCACAAGGCGATCTTCCCGGCGCTGCACAGTACGGCAAGGAGCAGATTCCCCCACCCGGGGGCGACGTCGGCCGTACACCCGGACACCTGATCGCGTCAGGTAATTCGTGGTTTTTCACTCGAACGTGTGTTTGGCGCAACCTTTCGAAAGCAACTACCGTTGTGCTGCACGGGAGACCATCGAGAGGGGCCGACGTGACCACCACCGCAGACAGTGCCACCATCACTGCCCAGGACCGCTCCCAGGGCCGACTCGAGCCGGTGCATGCCATGAACGAAGCCACGAACCCCGAGGGGGCCAAGAGGTCCCTGCCCGGTCGGCCTCCAGGCATCCGGGCGGACAGCTCAGGGCTGACCGACCGGCAGCGCAGGGTGATCGAAGTCATCCGGGACTCGGTGCAGCGGCGCGGCTACCCGCCGTCCATGCGTGAGATCGGCCAGGCCGTGGGCCTCTCCAGCACCTCCTCGGTGGCACACCAGCTGATGGCTCTGGAGCGCAAGGGCTTCCTACGCCGCGACCCGCACCGCCCGCGCGCGTATGAGGTGCGCGGATCGGACCAGCCGGCCTCCGTCCAGCCCACGGACACCGCGGGCAAGCCCGCCGCGTCGTACGTCCCGCTCGTCGGCCGCATCGCCGCCGGTGGCCCCATCCTCGCCGAGGAGTCGGTGGAGGACGTCTTCCCGCTCCCCCGGCAGCTCGTCGGCGACGGTGAGCTGTTCGTCCTGAAGGTCGTCGGCGACTCCATGATCGAAGCCGCCATCTGCGACGGCGACTGGGTCACGGTCCGGCGTCAGCCCGTCGCCGAGAACGGCGACATCGTGGCCGCCATGCTCGACGGCGAGGCCACCGTCAAGCGCTTCAAGCGCGAGGACGGCCATGTGTGGCTGCTGCCGCACAACTCCGCGTACCAGCCGATCCCCGGCGACGAGGCGACGATCCTCGGCAAGGTGGTGGCGGTGCTGCGGCGCGTGTGACTCCGCCGCGGCGGGCGGATGTGCACCGCGCCCGCCCACGATCCGGGCCCCGGGACCCCTGCGCCGGTTCCGGGGCCCACGTTGTCCTCAGCCGTGAGGCACACCAGGTCACTACGCTGTCCCCCGGCCGCGGCCGGGGGACAGCGTAGTGACCTGCACAAACGCGAGCCCACCCGGCTACCCGTCCTGCTCCCTCGCCGCCGCGTCGATCGCCGCCAGGGACCTTCGCACCTGATTACGGTCCGTGGTGTACCAGAAGCCGGGCAGTGACGCCTTCAGATAGTTTCCGTAGCGGGCCGTGGCCAGCCGCTGGTCCAGCACGGCGACCACACCGCGGTCCTCTGACGCCCGTACCAGCCGCCCCGCGCCCTGCGCCATCAGCAGCGCGGCGTGTGTCGCGGCCACGGCCATGAAGCCATTGCCGCCGGCGTCCTCGACGGCCTTCTGCCGGGCGCTCATCAGGGGGTCGTCGGGGCGCGGGAAGGGGATCTTGTCCATGACGACGAGCTGGCAGCTGGGACCCGGGACGTCGACGCCCTGCCAGAGCGAGAGCGTGCCGAACAGACAGGTCTTCGGGTCGGCGGCGAAGTTCTTGATCAACTCGCCGAGCGTCTCCTCGCCCTGCAGGAGGATCGGGAACTCGGGGATGCGGGTGCGCAGCTCCTCGGCGGCGAGCTGGGCACCCCGCATCGACGAGAACAGGCCCAGAGTGCGGCCGCCGGCCGCCTGGATCAGCTCCGTCAGCTCGTCCAGCATGTCCGCGCGATCGCCGTCGCGCGCGGGGCGCGACAGATGCTTCGCGACGTACAGAATGCCCTGCTTCGGATAGTCGAAGGGCGAGCCGACATCCACGCCCTTCCACTGGGGCAGATCGTCTCCCTCCGTGCCCTCGGGGGCGAGACCGAGGGATGCCCCGACGCCGTTGAAGTCGCCACCCAGCTTCAGCGTCGCCGAGGTCAGAGTCACCGAACGGTCCGCGAAGAGCTTCTCCCGCAGGAGCCCCGACACGGACATCGGGGCGACACGCAACGTCGCGCCGAAGCGGTCGTGGCGCTCGTACCAGACGACGTCCCACTCGGAGCCGTTGGTGATCCGCTCCGCCACATCGTGCACGCCTTCCACGGAGGCCAGCGCCTGCTTGCGGACCGCGTCCTCGTCCTGCACCGACTTGTCGCGGGTCGTCCCGAGCGCGGAGATCACCGTACGGGCGGCGTCGCGCAGCGCCATCAGGGCGTAGCCGAGGTCCTCCGGGATCTCCTCGAGGCGGCCGGGCAGGGCGAGCTCCATCAGCCGCTCGAAGCCCTCGGCGGCGGTCTGGAGCTGGTCGGCGGCCTTCTCGTTGACCAGCTTGGCGGCGCGCCGCACGGCGCGGTTGACCTGGCCGGGGGTGAGTTCGCCGGTGGCCACGCCCGTCACCCTGGAGACCAGCTCGTGGGCCTCGTCGACGATCAGGACCTCGTGCTGCGGGAGAACCGGAGCGCCCTCGATGGCGTCGATCGCGAGCAGCGCGTGGTTCGTGACGACGACCTCGGCGAGTTTGGCGCGCTCGCGGGCCAGCTCGGCGAAGCACTCGGCGCCGTACGCGCACTTGGAGGCGCCCAGGCACTCCCGGGACGACACGGACACCTGGGCCCAGGCGCGGTCCGAGACGCCCGGGGTGAGGTCGTCGCGGTCGCCGCTCTCCGTCTCCTGGGACCAGTCGCGCAGCCGCAGCAGGTCCTGGCCGAGCTTGCTCGAGGGCGCGGCGGCCTCGAACTGGTCGAAGAGGCCGTCCTCCTCGTCCTGCGGCATGCCCTCGTGCAGGCGGTGCAGGCACACGTAGTTCGACCGGCCCTTGAGCATGGCGAACTCGGGGCGGCGGCGCAGCAGCGGGTGCAGCGCCTCGACCGTGCGCGGCAGGTCCCGCTCGACCAGCTGACGTTGCAGCGCCAAGGTGGCGGTCGCCACGACGACGGGCTCCCCGTGGGCGAGCGCGGGCACCAGATAGCCCAGGGACTTTCCGGTACCGGTGCCGGCCTGGACCAGCAGGTGGGATCCGTCGTCGATGGCCTCCGCGACGGCTTGGGCCATGGTCACCTGGCCGGGGCGCTCCGTGCCGCCGACAGCTGTGACGGCTGCATGCAGGAGTTCGGGGAGTGAGGGCTTCGTCATAGCGCGACCACCCTACGACCCGCCACCGACAATCGGGCTCTCAAGCCCGCAGCGCGCGGGAGGCTCACACGGGGCGCGCGGGGTTCGGAACGGGTTCCGGTGCGGTGGGTGGGTGCGGTGCGGCCGGTGGACACGGCAGGGAACTCCTGGATTGACGACGGCGGTCACCCCTCGGATGAGGGACAGGCGGTCACCCTTGGGCTGGGGCCCTGAGGACTGGCGGTCACCTCAGCTGAGGGCACTGAGGACCAGCCGTCACCTCGGCCTCGGACGCTGAGGGCCTGCGGACATTCCTCGGCCGGGGACGCCGAGGACGCCGAGGACGGGCGGACGCCCTCTCGGCTGGGACGCCAGGAACTGGCGGAGGCCACCTCGGCTGAGGATCCGCGGTCGACCGGGAACCGAGGCCGGACGCGGATCGTTACGGAGAGTGATGAGACCGTAGCAGAGGCTGCAGCGCCCGGTCCCGGACCATCAGGGCGGCCCGCTTGTCGGGCAGGTCGACCTCGGCCGAGAACCGGAAACCGGCGTTCAGGAAAGCGGCGACGGAAGGGGTGTTGCGGATGTCGGGTTCGGCGATGACACGTGCACAGGCGGCACGCCGTTCGAGTACGAGGTCGGCGACGGCGCGCAGCAGAGTGGAGCCGAGGCCGCGCCCACGGTCGGCGACACCGCCGATAAGGAGGTGCAGACCGGTGTCATGGGGCCGGGCCGGGTAGTAGCGGGCCAGGGGATCCAGATCCGCGCGGTAGATCTCCCAATAGCTCATGGGTGTCCCGTCCAGCACGCCCAGACAGGGGACGCTGCGTCCGTCACCCACGAGTTGGGCGCGCAGGTGCCGCTCGGTCACCGTCGTGTCTCCCGCCAGGTCCCAGAAGACCGCCACGGAGGGGTCGTTCATCCAACGGGCGATCAGGGCGAGGTCGCGTTCGGGGCGGACGGGGACGAGGTGGAAGACGCCCACGGAGGTGGCGACCTCGCCCCAGTCCGAGACGTGGTCGAGGAGGTCGTCGTCCTGCGGGGTGCCAAGACGCGTGACGGATAAGGCGGATACGGCAGGCGCGGCAGGCGAAGGGGGCGCTACGGCCGACTCGGTGGCAGTGGTGGGACCGGCCGCCCCGCTCGGCCCCGCCTCCTCGTCCGCGCAGAGCGCCGTGAACTGGTCGGGAAGCCGGAGGTCGAGGGTGTCCTCGCAGTCCGGGCCCGCCGGGCCGGAACCCGGAGCCGGACGGGTTTCGGCAGCCGGTCCGGAGCCCGGGTCGGTGTCGGGCTCCGGGGCGGAGGCGGTGCCGGCGCCGCTGCTCATATCGATGGGAGGCACGGCGAGGCTCCTCTCAGGAGACGGGATGGGTCATGTTCCTCAGGAATGCAGGGGGTTGGTGATGGTGACGTAGACGGACTGGGTGTCCACCGGGCCGACGAGTTCGTCCAGGCCGTGCAGCCGGGTCAGCAGATTGGCCTTGCAGCGCAGGACGGGTGATTCGAGCAGGCGGGCGGGCAAGGGGGTGCGCAGCCGGTTGGGCCCGGTGGCGGCGTCGGCGAGGAAGCGGCGGAAGGCGGCGAGCAGCACCCGTTCGTCGGCGAGCCGCTGCGAGCCGAACGCGCCGATGAGGCCGAGCACGTTGTTGATGCCGAGGTAGTAGGCGAAGCGTTCGTCGGTCACCTCGTCGGAGACGAACGTGTCGCTGTGCTCGCCGATGCCGGGCAGCCGTGCGTCGAGTTCGGCGCGGCGGGACTCCCGGAAGTAGTAGCCCTGGTTGTCACGGTAGCGGCCGCCCGTGGGCCAGCCTTCCGGGTCCAGCAGGACCACGGTGTTCTGCTGGTGTGCCTCCAGGGCGACACCGGCCTCGCCGTCCAGCCACAGCACGGGGCGCACCACTCGTTCGAGGTAGCGCAGGAACCACTCGGTGGCGACGGCTCCGCGCGAGCGGCCGGTGCGCCCGGCGAGGCGGGTGACGGTCTCGGCGAGCCGCGAGCGCAGGACGGGGTGCCGCTGCCCCGCCGCCTGGGCGCGGGGCTTCGGCGAGACGAGACCCGCGACGCAGGAGACGTCGTCCGTGGGACCGAACGGGTTGTGGCGGATGACCACGTCCAGCCCGGGCACCGGGGTGCCGTCCGTGTCGTCGACGGCGATCCAGGCCGGGTCGCGCACGATGTCGAAACCGGGGTGCACGGACCGCCACTGCTTGCCCAGGCCGCCACGCAGCAGACGGTGCACTTCGACGCCGCGGTGGAGTTCCTTGCGGAGGTTCTCACGGCGGGAGTTGGTAATGCGCAAGCCCAGCGAGAGCTTGAGCATCGCCGGGGCGCCGGAGCGGTGGACCGTGCGGATGGATGACGTGGGATTCCAGAGGCCGCCGTGCGGACCGAGGTCGCGGAGCAGTCCGGCGTCCAGCAGCGCCGCGGCCTCGGGGCGGAGCCGGATCTCACGCGCCTGCCAGGGGTGCAGTGGCAGCGGGGTGAATCCGTCGGGTAGCGGGAGCCCGGTGCCGGCGAGCCACTGGGCCAGTCGGCCGGCGGGCACGGGGCGGCCGCGTTTGGTCCATGCCGAGTCGGCCGCGAGTACCAGCGGCGCGACGGCCAGCCAGTGCAGGGGAAAGGAGCCGCGCAGTTCCGGCGAGTAGAGCCGTGCCTCCGCGTCGGAGAGTCCCTCGCGGCTCTTGGCCGTGGGATGCCACGGGTGCCCGAGCACCAGCGCCTGCTCGGCGGAGAGAAAGAGGTCCGCTCCGTCAACGGGGCGCTCGCGGCGCGCCGCGACGAAGGCCGTCGTGCGGCGTACGGAGTCGGCGACGCGCGCCACGAGATCGGCGACATGCCCGGGAGCGGAGCCGGACGAGGGAGCCGACCCGGTCTCGCGTGCCAGCAGGGTGGCCACCGTCAGCGCGTCCGCGGGCGGGGCCGCCTCGGGTGCACCGGCCAGATAGGGCGGGCCGAACCGGTGCCAGCCGGTCGGGGACCAGTAGGAGACCGGGACGAGGAGGGCCGTACCGCTGGCGGGGAGCGGGATGCGCAGAGTGCCGTCGACGGGAGCGGAGAGGTCGTGCTCGCGGACCCAGCAGCGCAGCAGGTTCTCCACGGTCGCGGCGTGGGCCGCCGTGTGCGGATCGGGGTGTTCCAGCAGGTCGGTGGTGGCACCGCGCCTCTCGTCGGCCTCCGGTGACGCGGTCCCCTGCGCGGGTACCGTGTGAAACCCGGGGGCGGTGGCCTGCATGCTGCCGAACTCCCGCTCGAGGCCGGACTCTCCCCCGGAGCCGGCCCTCCGCGTGGGGCCGGCCTCTCTCTCGGGGCTCCGGAAACCGCCGTGGGGGATCGGGGTGGCGTTCAAGGTCGTTCCTCGTGAGATGTCCAGCTCGTGCGGCGAGGGCCGAGCGGTACGGGCGTGCGGGCGGGTGCGGTGCCTTGGACCTATCTGAGGGCCTCGGGCCGGAGTCGGAAGGCACGGCGAGGGCGAGATGAGAGTGAAGGGCGAGTGACTCCTCGGCTGTGGTGTCGCAGTGGTGTCGGTTCGCGCAGCAGGAGATGCGCGGCTCAGGGGATGACAGGCCCCCGGGCCACGGCTGCCACGGCGTCGGCCAGCCGGTCCAGGACCGCGCTCGTCTGCTCGTCGCTGATGGTGAGCGGCGGCAGCAGCCGGACGACGCTCGCGTGGCGGCCGCCCAGTTCCACGATCAGGCCGCGCCGCAGGCACTCCTGCTGGACGGCGGCGGCCAGTGCGGGCGCCGCAGGACGCGGTCCTGCGCTCCCGGGATCGTCGGTCGGGAACAGCGGGAGTGCCGGTGCGGCTGCGCTCTCGGGGTCCACCAGCTCGAGGCCGATCATCAGACCGCGGCCGCGCACATCGCCGATGCACGGGAACTCCGCGGCCAGGGCGCGCAGTTCAGCCAGCATGCGGGTGCCGAGCGCGGCGGCGCGTTCGGCGAGGCCGTTCTCACGGACGTATCGGAGGGTCGCGGTACCGGCGGCCATGGCAAGCTGGTTGCCGCGGAAGGTGCCGGCGTGGGCGCCGGGACGCCAGACGTCCAGATCGTCGCGGTAGACGACGACGGCGAGCGGCAGACTGCCGCCGATCGCCTTGGAGAGGACCATCACCTCGGGGATCACCCCGCTGTGCTCGACCGCCCAGAAGCGTCCCGTGCGGCCCACACCGGTCTGCACCTCGTCCGCGATCAGTGGGATCGACCGGGTCTCGGTGATCTGGCGCATGCGGCGCATCCAGGCGTCGGGCGCCGGGTTGACGCCGCCCTCCCCCTGAACCGGTTCGAGGATCATCCCGGCCGGCAGTGTCACGCCTGACTTGTCGTCGTCGAGGAGGGACTCGGTCCAGCGCGCGGCGAGTTCGGCACCGCGATCGCCACCGATACCGAAGGGGCAGCGGTAGTCCTGCGGGAACGGCAGGCGGGTCACCCGGACGTCGGTGGCGCCTCCGGACGCCTGCAGTGCTCCGGCGGTCATCCCGTGGTAGGCGCCGGTGAAGGCGAGGATCCCGCTCCGGCCGGTGGCCGCGCGTACCAGCTTGAGCGCGGCCTCCACGGCGTCGGTCCCGGCCGGACCGCAGAACTGCACACGCGCGCGGTCGGCGAAGCCGGGGGGCAGGGTGCCGAACAACTCGGTGGTGAAAGCGTCCTTGACGGGCGTGGCCAGGTCCAGGACGTGCAGCGGCGCACCGGAGTCGAGGACGTTGCGGATCGCTTCCAGAACCACCGGGTGGTTGTGCCCGAGGGCCAGCGTGCCCGCGCCGGAGAGGCAGTCGAGGTAGCGGCGGCCGTCCGCGCCCTCGATCGTGAGTCCGCGCGCCCGCACAGGCACGATCGGGAGGGCGCGCGCATAGGTGCGAGCAGCCGATTCGCGCGCCGACTGGCGTCGCAGAATGCCCTCGTGCGCGGAGCGCACCGCTCCGGTCCCGCGCGTCGTCTCGCGCACGGAATACTCCGCCTCGGCTGCTCCGCACTCCTCCGGTTCGCCCTCCACCGGCACCAACGCAGTCTCCGTCACGGTCACGACGACAGTTCCTCCCGCTGTCCAGAGGGAATGGGGGTGAGCGTTTGAGCGCGGTCGGCAGTTCCCCCCGTACATACCAACGACGTGAACGGCCTGTGGAAGCGGTCGGGGGCGAAATTCATACCGCTGATCCCCTGAACGGCCGTGCGAGGCGGGCGCTTCGCACCAGCCGTCACCCGAGTCCCGATGCCGGACCCGTCCTGTGCGACGGAGGTGCGTCGATGATCACGGCCGTGACGGAACCGTTGCCGTTCCGCGGGAAGTCCCGCACAGCGAGCACATAGTGTCGGGTGTCGTTCAGTGACATCGGATGATCAACCGAGATGTCCCGCCGTCTCACGGCGGTGCGCCGATCCTGTCAGACGGGTTCATTCCAGGGGGAGTTCAGACCATGCGATCCATACGCCCGCTCTTCGCCGCCCCCCGGGAAAGGAGCGTTCGTCGCACCACCTCCCCCGTGCTGGCCGCAGTCGGCCTGGCCACGGCACTGGCGCTGACCGCGACCGCGTGCGACTCGAGCGGGGACGCCAAGGCGGGCGGTGATGCGAGCGCGTCCGCCTCCGCCGCGGGCGACGGCAAGATCAAGATCCCGGACGACATCAAGCGGAAGCTCAGGGAACACGGGATCGACATCGACAAGTGGAAGAACGGCGCCTGGAAGAACTGGGACAAGGACGACTGGCTGCGCGAGGCCGACGAGTTCGTCAACCCGATCATCCAGGGGCTGTGGAACCCGGACCGGATGCGCAAGGCCAACGACCCGGACAAGGGTGTCGACGCCAACGACCTCTCGGGCGACCAGGGCGTAACCGACCGGACCCCGGCGCCGGTGCAGGCACAGTCGGTACGGCCCGCCTACCACGACAGCGCGCCCACGGCGGGCAAGGTGTTCTTCGACTCGCCCGAGGGCACGATGGTCTGCTCGGCGACCGTGGTCGAGGACCCGGCCCATCCCGGCAAGTCCAACCTCGTGTGGACCGCGGGCCACTGTGTGCACGCGGGCCGCAAGGGCGGCTGGTACCGCAACATCGCGTTCGTGCCGGCGTACAACAACGCGGGCAGGACGGAAGCCGAACTGCAGAGCGCGACGCGGGAGCAGATCGCCCCGTACGGCGTCTGGTGGGGTGACTGGGCGCAGACCTCGGACCAGTGGATCGAGCGGGGCGACGAGACCGGTGGCCAGGGCGCGCCGTACGACTTCGCCGTGATCCATGTGACCCCGGAGCAGGGCAACGGCGGCAAGTCCTTGGAGGAGACGGTCGGTTCGGCCCTCCCGGTGAACTTCAACGCGCCGGCCGTACCAAAGGTCGACAGCATCACGGCGACCGGCTACCCGGCCGCGGCGCCGTTCGACGGCCAGAAGCTGTACCAGTGCCAGGACAAGCCGGGCCGGCTGTCGATCGTGCGGACGGATCCGACGATGTACCGCATCGGCTGCACCATGACGGGCGGTTCGTCCGGTGGCGGCTGGGTGGAGAAGGGCAGCGACGGCAAGCCGGCGCTGGTGTCCAACACCTCGATCGGCCCGGTGACCTCCGGCTGGCTGGCGGGCCCACGCCTGGGGGACGTGGCCAAGGGCATCTACACGTCGGTCAGCAAGAAGTTCGCGAACCAGTGACAGGCTGAACGCAACGCACAAGGCCCGCTCCCTTGGCCTTCCGTGCAGGTGGATCACCCTGACGCACCCGTCCGGCGGGACTCGGGCAGTCGCCGTTGCCGACCACGTCGTGCCCGGGACCGCCGCCGGTCACATCATGACGGGGACCGGCGTCGGTCCGTCGTGGCTCAGAGCGCCGGAGCCGGGGCGTACGGGGCGAGCTCCGCGGCCAGTTCCTCGTGCACCCGTACCTTGAGCAGGGTGCCCTCCGGGGTGTGCTCCTCGGAGATCACCTCGCCCTCGGAGTGGGCGCGTGCGACCAGACGGCCGTGCGTGTAGGGCACGAGCGCCTCGATCTCGACCGACGGCCTGGGCAGCTCGTTGTCGATGAGCGCGAGCAGTTCCGCGATGCCCCGGCCCGTGCGCGCCGAGACCGCGATGGCGCGCTTCTCCGTCCGCAGCAGCCGCTGGAGCACCAGCGGATCGGCCGCGTCCGCCTTGTTGATGACGACGATCTCGGGAACGTCGGTCGCGCCGACGTCCCTGATCACCTCACGCACTGCGGCCAGCTGCTCCTCGGGGACCGGGTGGGAGCCGTCCACCACATGCAGGATCAGGTCGGAGTCACCGACCTCCTCCATGGTGGAGCGGAACGCCTCGACCAAGTGGTGGGGCAGGTGCCGCACGAAACCGACGGTGTCGGCCAGCGTGTACAGCCGCCCGCTCGGGGTCTCGGCCCGGCGCACGGTCGGGTCCAGGGTCGCGAACAGTGCGTTCTCGACCAGGACGCCCGCGCCCGTGAGGCGGTTGAGCAGGGAGGACTTGCCGGCGTTGGTGTAACCCGCGATGGCGACCGACGGCACCTTGTGGCGCCGGCGCTCCTGGCGCTTGATCTCGCGGCCGGTCTTCATCTCCGCGATCTCCCGGCGCATCTTCGCCATCTTCTCGCGGATCCGCCGCCGGTCCGTCTCGATCTTGGTCTCACCGGGACCACGGGTCGCCAGGCCGCCGCTGCCGCCGCCCATCTGCCGGGACAGCGACTGACCCCAGCCTCGGAGCCTCGGCAGCATGTACTGCATCTGTGCGAGCGCGACCTGCGCCTTGCCCTCTCGGGACTTCGCGTGCTGGGCGAAGATGTCCAGGATCAGGGCCGTGCGGTCGATGACCTTGACCTTGACGACGTCCTCGAGGTGGATCAGCTGGCCTGGGCTGAGCTCACCGTCGCAGATGACGGTGTCGGCGCCCGTGTCGATCACGATGTCCCGCAGCTCCTGGGCCTTGCCGGAGCCGATGTAGGTGGCGGCGTCGGGCTTGTCGCGGCGCTGGATCACACCGTCCAGCACGAGCGCGCCCGCGGTCTCCGCGAGGGCCGCCAGCTCGGCGAGCGAGTTCTCCGTGTCCTGCACGGTCCCCGAGGTCCACACCCCGACGAGCACGACGCGCTCGAGGCGCAGCTGCCGGTACTCGACCTCGGTGACGTCCTCGAGTTCGGTGGAGAGGCCCGCCACGCGGCGCAGCGCCGCGCGCTCGGAGCGGTCGAACTGGTCGCCGTCCCGCTCTCCGTCGAACTCGTGGCTCCAGGCGACGTCCTCTTCCATCAGGGCATCGGCCCGAAGACCTTCGGGGTAGGCGTGCGCGAAGCGCTGGGTGTCCTGGGAAGGGGAAGAAGAGGAGGTCATTGGGTCCTTACGTCGTTGGGGATACCGCTTGCGGCGGCGGAGCCGGCCGCTTGGGCCGCACACCTCGCCACTCTTGACAACGCTCGAGCGGACCGGGACATTCCCGGCCGTCCGCGCCCTGGGGCCGCGCCGCCGACCCGACGATGGTCGCACGGCGCGGCCCGCCCCGTCATCCGACTTACCGCGTGCTCGCGGAGGGCTGTACCGGGTCGCTCTTCCAGTCCGGGTGCCCTGGCATCGGCGGGGTCTTCTCGTCGTGGAGCCAGCCCTGGAAGAACGCACCGAGGTCGCGTCCGGCGACGTAGGACGCCAAGCGTTCGAAGTCGGCCGTGGTGGCCGTACGGTCCCGGTGCACGGCCACCCAGAGCCGCTCCAGACGCTCGAACGCGGAGCGTCCGATCTCCTGACGCAGCGCGTACAGGACGAGCGCGGCGCCGTCGTAGACGTTCGGGCGGAAGATGCTGATCTTCTTGCCCGGATTCGGCGATCTGGGGGCGGCCGGGGGTCCTCCGACGGCGCGCCAGGTGTCGGAGAGGGTGTACGCCGCCTTCATACGGGTCTTTAGGGCCTTGCCCGCGGTCTCCTCCGCGTACAGGGCCTCGTACCAGGTGGCGTGCCCTTCGTTCAGCCACAGGTCGGACCAGGTGCGCGGGCTGACGCTGTCCCCGAACCACTGGTGGGACAGTTCGTGCACCATGATCGACTCGACGTACCACTTGGGGTATGCGGGCTCGGTGAAGATGTTCTTCTCGAAGAGGGAGAGCGTCTGTGTCTCCAGTTCGAAACCGGTCTGGGCCTGGGCGATCAGCAGGCCGTACGTCTCGAGGGGATAGGGGCCGAGCTTCTCCTCCAGCCAGGCGATCTGCTCGGGGGTCTTCGCCAGCCACGGTTCGAGGACCTTCGCGTCGGCGGCGGGTACGACGTCGCGGACGGGCAGTCCGTTCGGTCCCCTGCGGTGCAGCACGGCGGTGTGGCCGATGGAGACCTGGGCCAGTTCGGTCGCCATGGGGTGGAGGGTGCGGTAGGTCCAGGTGGTGGCTCCGCCCGTGCGCTGCCTGCCCAGCGGCACACCGTTGGCCACGGCCGTGTAGCCGTCGGGTGCGGTCACGTGGAAGGTGAAGACCGCCTTGTCGGAGGGGTGGTCGTTGCACGGGAAGACCAGGTGGGCGGCGTCGGCCTGGTTGGCCATGGCGAGCCCGTCGTCGGTCCGCACCCATCCGCCGTCCTGGCCGTCCGGGGACACCGGGTTGCTCGTGTGACGCACGGTGATCCGCAACACGCTGCCTCTGGGGAGCGGGATCTCCGGTGTGATCATCAGGTCCTCCCCGGCGCCGGTGAAGGCCGCGGGAGCGCCATTGACCTCGACGGACTGCACCGTGCCACGTGCGAAGTCGAGGTTGACGCGATCCAGGCGCTCGGTGGCGCGCGCCCGGATCGTGGTGACGGCGCTGAGGGGCTTGCTGTTGCTGCCGGGGTAGGTGAAGGCGAGGTCGTACGAGAGCACGTCGTAGCCGGGGTTGCCGAGCGTCGGGAACAGCCGGTCGCCGAGGCCGAGCGGTGCGGCGGGCGGGGAAGCGCCGGCGGCGACGAGACAGCCGGAAACGGCGGAGACCAGCAGGGCGGTTCTGGCGCGGCGGGCACGGGGGATCACGGAGCGGAGGCTGAGCGGCATGGACCACGGCTACCAGCGCGCACCGCTCGCGAGGTGACGGCGCGCGCCGGTCCCACCCGAACGGTTCAGCCCGGGCTGTCCCGCGCGTTGCCCCCGCAGGTCGGAAGGCTAATGGGCGGCCGCGGGGTGCTGCGCGCGGCTCACGTCGAAGACGCCGGGCACGTTGCGCATTGCTCGCATCAGGGCCGGCAGGTGCGCCGCGTCCGGGAGTTGGAGCGTGTACGTATGGCGCACGCGCTGCTGGCTGGGCGGTTCGACGGTGGCGGAGACAATCCCCGCGCCCTCCAGGGCGATTGCTTCGGTGAGGTCCGCGAGGAGGTGCGGGCGCACAAAGGACTCGGCGACGAGCGTGACCCGGCAGTGTGTGGTGTCGCCCCAACGCACACCGACCTCCTCGCGCCCGGCGCTCTTCATGCGCGCCACTCCGGCGCATTCGATGCGATGGACCGTCACCACGCCCCCGCGGACGGCGAATCCGGTGACCTCGTCGGGCGGCACGGGTGTACAGCAGCCCGCCATGCGGACGGAGGCGCCGGGCAGGTCGACGACAGCGTTGGCGGTGCGTGCGCCCGGCGCGTCAGGGGTGGGGCCCGCGGGCGGCGCAGGCGGGCGGGCGGCGGTCAGGTGTGCGGTGCCGCGCGCCGTGGCGCCGACTGTGGAGGCATCGGCGCCGTGCCGCGCGTCGCCCGGTTCCGACGCGTCGTCGGACGTGTCGCCCAAGGCCGGACGGGCCGCGAGCCGACGCTGGATGGCGATCCTCGCGACGGGCGTGTACGCATGCTCCAGCCACTCCTCGGAGGGCTCCGATGCCGGGTCCTGGCCCATCAGAAGCTGAACGGTGTCGCCGTCCTTGAGGACCGTGCTCAGGGTCGCCAGCCGGCCGTTGACCCGGGCCCCGATACAGGCGTGCGCGTCCTCGCCGTACTGCGCGTACGCCGCGTCCACGCAACTCGCGCCCTCCGGGAGCCCCAGTG
The DNA here is from genome assembly GCF_053598275.1 of Streptomyces sp. NPDC001156. Taxonomy (NCBI): domain Bacteria; kingdom Bacillati; phylum Actinomycetota; class Actinomycetes; order Kitasatosporales; family Streptomycetaceae; genus Streptomyces; species Streptomyces sp. NPDC001156. The sequence continues at coordinate 61,420 of NZ_JBSFJX010000033.1, forward strand.
CGCCGCCGTCGGCGCGGAACACGGTGATCTCCCGGTCCTGTGCGAGGTCCTCGCGCAGCGTCGACCAGAAGGTGTCGGTGTCGGGGGCCGCCTCCTGCCAGTCCAGGAGCCTGGAGAGCCAACCGGGGCGCGTCGGATCGGCGCGCTCGCCGTCGGCCGGGTCGTCGGAGGACGGAGCGTAGGGGTTGCCGAGCGCGATGACGCCGGACTCGGCGACCTTGTGCATCTGGTGCGTGCGAATGAGGACTTCGGCGACCTCGCCGTCCTCGCGGGCGACCGCGGTGTGCAGCGACTGGTACAGGTTGAACTTCGGGACGGCGATGAAGTCCTTGAACTCCGAGACCACCGGGGTCATGCAGGTGTGCAGTTCACCGAGGACGCCGTAGCAGTCTGCGTCCTCGTTCACCAGCACCAGCAGGCGGCCGAAGTCGGCGCCGCGCAGTCTGCCCCGCTTGCGGGAGATGCGGTGGACGGAGACGAAGTGTCTGGGTCTGATCAGGACTTCCGACTGGATTCCGGCCTCACGCAGGACGGTCCGCACCTGGTCGGTCATCGCGGCGAGGGGGTCGTCGCCGTGCGCCGCGTTCTCGGCGATCAGTTCCCTCGTGTGCTCGTACTCCTCGGGATGCAGGATCCCGAAGACGAGGTCCTCCAGTTCGGTCTTGAGCGCTTGGACGCCGAGGCGTTCGGCCAGCGGGATGAGGACGTCGCGGGTGACCTTGGCGATGCGTTCCTGCTTCTCGGGGCGCATGACCCCGAGGGTGCGCATGTTGTGCAGCCGGTCGGCCAGTTTGATCGACATCACCCGGACGTCGTTGCCGGTGGCGACGAGCATCTTGCGGAAGGTCTCGGGTTCGGCGGCGGCCCCGTAGTCGACCTTCTCCAGCTTGGTCACGCCGTCCACCAGATAGCGCACCTCTTCGCCGAACTCCTCGCCCACCTGATCGAGCGTCACGTCGGTGTCCTCGACCGTGTCGTGCAGCAGGGAAGCGGTCAAGGTGGTGGTCTCGGCACCCAGTTCGGCAAGGATCAGAGTGACGGCAAGGGGGTGCGTGATATACGGCTCGCCGCTCTTGCGCATCTGCCCCCGGTGCGAGGACTCCGCCAACAAGTAGGCGCGCCGCAGGGGTTCCAGGTCGGCGTCGGAGTGGTGGGCGCGGTGCGCCTCCGCGACATGGCCGATGGCGTCGGGCAGCCGGTCGCGGGCCGCGGTGCCGAGCAGTGCGGCCCGCCCCAGTCGGCGCAGGTCGATCCGGGGGCGGCTCTTCCTGCGGTGCTCCCCTGGCGTCGCGGGGACGGGGTTGGCAGGATTCGTGGCCTCCGCACTCATTGGGCACCTCCGGCTGCGTGGACCGGCGGACGGGTGCCGCATGGCGTACGCGGCGCGGGGGATGGCAACGGTCCCCCGCCCGGGCCGGTGCTTGATGCTACCGAGCCCATCACGCCCGGCCGACCGGCTCTCGCCGAGCGTGAAACGGATCACCCATTCGAGCGAAGGCCGGAGGGTTTACGGTTTTGCGCCACGGGCAGGAGCGCCGACCGTCGATTCGATCGTTCCCGGTTGGCGCCGGGCCGCGGATAGAAGCGTTCAGAAGCCCTCCGGGCTGTGCTACGGAGCGGCGCGACCGTGCCGCCGACCGCGCTTTCCGGCCACTCGGCGGCACGCGGCGTCACCGTCCACGTGCCGCACCGAGCTTCGGCGCGCCCGGTTCGCCCGAGAGAAGCCGCTGGACGGCTCGCGTTCGGGCCATCCGCGACGATCCCCCGGCCAGCCGTCGGGCGACGGCGGACGGCACGCCGTTCCGGTCGGCGGATGGCGCGGCGCTTCCGGTTCAGCGGGTCGCGCGGTGCTCCGGTTCAGCGGGTCGCGGCCGCCAGCCACTGGGCGTCGATCTCGCCCTCGGCGACGATCACCGCCGGCCCGGTCATCTCGATCTCGCCGTCCGGGCGCTCGGTGATCACCAGAGTGCCGCCGGGGACGTCCACGGTGTACGTGGCCGGTACACCCGTCACGGCTGGATCGGCACCATCGCGGCGGGCCGTGGCGACGGCGACCGCGCAGGCACCCGTTCCGCACGAGCGGGTCTCGCCCGAACCGCGCTCGTGGACGCGCATCGCGACGTGTCCGGGTGCCCGGTCTGCCACGAACTCGACGTTGACTCCGTCCGGGTAGGCCGAGACCGGGCTGAAGGGCGGAGGACTGTACAGATTGCCCGCATGGCCGAGGTCGTCGACGAAGGCGACCGCGTGGGGGTTGCCCATGTTCACGTTGCGCGCGGGCCAGCTGCGCTCGCCGACGCTCACCGTGACGTCTCCCTCGGGCAGGACCGCTCTGCCCATGCCGACGGTGATGTCTCCCTCGGCCGAGTCACGGCCGGGCCCGGGCTTGGCGATGTGCACGGTCTTCACACCCCCGCGCGTGGCGACCGCGAGATCCCCCTCGGTCACGTACCCGGCGCGCTGGAGGTAGCGCGCGAAGACGCGTACGCCGTTGCCGCACATCTCCGCGATCGAGCCGTCCGCGTTGCGGTAGTCCATGAACCACTCCGCGTCGGCGGCCATCTCCCGGGCCTCGGGATGCGCCGCGGAACGCACCACGTGCAGCAGACCGTCGCCGCCGATGCCCGCGCGGCGGTCGCACAGGGCGGCGACGGCGGCCGGGGGCAGGTCGAGGGCGTTCTCCGGGTCGGGGATGATCACGAAGTCGTTCTCCGTGCCATGCCCCTTGAGGAAGGCGATCCGCGTGCTCATTCCTCGATCGTACGGGGTCGGTACGACACCACGGACCGCACGTCAGTGGTACGGCTGCCCGGCGGACGGACCTCGCGGCCTCAGCGCAGCCGGGCCACCCGCCACACGGCCAGCACCACGACCACGGCGACCAGCCCGGCGTAGGCGAGGGCCACCCGCCAGTCCGGACGGCGCCCGGAGCCGCGCTGGGGCACGCCGGGCCAGGTGTAGCCGACACGCCGCGCGGCCATCATGCCCCAGCCCGCCGCGCACGAGCAGATCAGCAGCCCGAGCATGGCGACCACGGCACCGCCGTCGCCGAACTCGAAGGCCAGCGGGAAGGCGAACATCAGCGAGCCGACCGCCGCGAGCGCCACGATCGGGGCGAGCTGCCAGGTGCGCAGCCGGCGCTGCGGGCGCAGCTCGACCTCGACCTCGTGCCCGGCGGTCAGCTCGTGCGCCTCCGGCCCGTCGGCGGTCACGCCGCCGGTCGGGTGCTCGTCGGGCCCGTCGGAGCTGAGCCTCTCGTCCACGCCCTCGTCGCTGCCGTACTCCGCGCCTTGAGCGGTGTCGCGAGGGCCGGCCTCCATCGCCACGTGCCCTCCCAACTCGGACTCACTTGGTCGATCGAAGCTCGATGATGGCATGCCACAGGCGGCCCAAATGACGGCCGGAGCGTCCCGATGCCATCACGTGATCAGGCTGTAACCGGTCGTTCGACCAACGCCAGTGCGAGGTGCGGGAGTTCCGTTCGGTCCGCTGCAGCACCGCTGAGCCAGTGCACGCGCGGGTCGCGACGGAACCAGGAATCCTGACGGCGCGCGAAGCGCTTGGTGGCGCGTACGGTCTCGGCGCGCGCCTCTTCCAGGGTGCACTCCCCCGCGAACGCCGCGAGCACCTGCTGGTATCCGAGCGCACGGGACGCCGTGCGTCCCTCTCGCAGGCCCTGCGCCTCCAGCGCGCGTACCTCGTCCACGAGCCCGGCCTCCCACATGCGGTCGACGCGGCGTGTGATGCGCTCGTCGAGCTCGGGGCGGGCCACGTCGACGCCGATCTGCACGGTGTCGTAGACCGAGTCGTGACCCGGGAGATTGGCGGTGAAGGGCAGCCCGGTGATCTCGATGACCTCCAGGGCCCGGACGATACGGCGGCCGTTGCTGGGCAGGATCGCGCGTGCCGCCTCCGGGTCGGCGGCGGCCAGGCGCGCGTGCAGCGCTCCGGAGCCGCGCAGGGCGAGCTCCTCCTCGAGCCGGGCGCGCACCTCGGGGTCGGTTCCGGGGAACTCCAGGTTGTCGACCGCGCCGCGTACGTACAGCCCGGAGCCGCCGACCAGGACGGGCCAGCGGCCCTCGGCGAGCAGTGCGTCGATCCGCGCGCGGGCGAGGCGCTGGTACTCGGCCACGGACGCCGTCACGGTCACGTCCCAGATGTCCAGCAGGTGGTGTGGCACGCCGCCGCGCTCCTCGGGCGTCAGCTTGGCGGTGCCGATGTCCATCCCGCGGTACAGCTGCATGGAGTCGGCGTTGACGACCTCCCCACCGAGGCGCTGGGCCAGGAACACGCCCAGATCGGACTTTCCGGCCGCGGTCGGTCCGACGACGGCGATGACCCGCGGCGCGGGCGTTGCACTACTCACCGCAACAGTTTCGCAAACCTCCGGACCTCGCCTCGAACGAGTTAGGTGACGCCCTCGATGCGGGTTCGTTGCCCGTTGTGAGGTCCCGGCCGCCGCTTCGAGAGCGGGTGAGCCGGGAGATGCAAGCGGGCACACCGAGCTACGCGGTATTTCGCCCGCACGAGTAATGTATGGAGTTGATATGGGCGTTTTTGCACGGCTTTTCCCGAGGTCGAGGACGACGGAGGAGGTGCGGCCCTCGGAGGCGGAGGCTCCGCAGCCGACGGCCCCGGCCCAGCCGCAGGCGCCGGACGAGGCGAAGGATCCGGTCACATCCGGGACCGAGGCCGCGCCGGGGGTCACGGTGGAGGAGCCGGCGCAGGCCGCCGTCGAGAAGGGTGTCGGGATTCCCAGGCAGCAGTCCGTGGACATGGCCGCCGACCGCGAGGCCGACGAGGGCGCCCGCACGTAACTGCCTCCGCAAGGGAAGGTGGATCATGCGTCTCGTGGACAATCTGAAAGTCAAGGTCTCGGAGTTCGCGCAGCAGCACGAGGGGAAGGTCGATCGCGGCCTGGAAAAGGCTGCGAAGGTGATCGACGAGAGGACCAAGGGCAAGTACAGCGACAAGATCCACACCGGCACGGACAAGGCGAAGGGCGCGATGGAACGCATCGCCCACCGCGACACGGGCCCGGCGGGCGCCGCGGGGATGCCACCGGAGTCCGGCACGGGAGAGACGCCGCCGGAAAATCGGCCACCGTCGGCCTCCTGACCCGGCAGACGGCACATCGGCGGACGGCCGTGAGGCGCACAGCCTCCCGGCCGTCCGCCGTATCGGGGCACCGGCCGGGACGCGGGCCACGCATGCGCTACGACCAGGCCGCCACCAGGTACCCCACCCCGTACGGTGCGTCGTCGTACAGAAGCGCGCCCGACAGGCCCGCGCCCTCGGCGGCGCCCGCCATGATCTGCCAGGGGGCCCGGCCGCAGGCCTTCAGTTCCCGGGCCAGGTCCGCGTCCAGCGCCTTCAGGCCCGCCGTGTCCGCCGCCGCGAGCGCTCGCGCGACCTCCGCGTCGAAGCCGGCCGCGCGCTCGTCCAGGTAGCCGGGAGCCTTGAGCGTGCGGCACGCGCTCGCGTCGCCCATGACCAGGAGGGCCACGCGCTCGTCCGGACCGGCCAGCCCAGCTCCGAGCGCGGTACACCGCTCGGGCGCGAGGGACTCCGCCACGCCCAGTCCCTCCAGGGGGGCGTCCGCCCAGGCGGTCCGCTCCAGCAGCCACGCGGCGACCGCGAGCGAGGGCGGAAGCTCGCGACCGGACCCCGCGGGGCCCGCTCCGCCGGTGCCCAGCCGTACACCGACGTCCACGCCGAACCCGCGGAAGGATCCCCGGGTGCCCTCGGGGTACGGGACGTGCCCGCTCTCCTCGGCGGGTCCGACGATCACCAGCCGGTCCGGCCGCGCGGCGGCGAGCACGCCGAGCGCGTCCAGACACGCGGCACGGGCACCGTCCAACTCGGGAGCGGCGCCCGCGGCGACCTCGGGCACGAGCAGCGGCGGACAGGGACAGACGGCGGCGGCGACAAGCATGATCCGCAGCGTAACCCCGCCGGACGGCGGCACGTCATTGCCCTGCGGGCGCGGGAGTGGACCGCGAGAGCCGACGGCGAGAAGGGCGCAACCGAACACACGCCGGTGACCGCCGGGCGTTGCCGACGATCAGGCCGGTCACGCCCAGCGCACAACAGTGCAGGGAGGGTGGCCGGGCCGACGGCGTCCGCTGGGACCGCGCCCGCCCCGCCGACCGCGACGTCAGTCGCAGCCGCACGCGCCCGCGGACGCCACAGGCAGGGGCTCGGGGGCGCCGATCTTCGGTAGCCCGAGCATCACCCCGGCCGGCTTGGCGGCCTCCGCGGCGTTCCGCTTCTCCCACGCGTCGCCCGCGCGCGTCCGGCGTACGCCGAGGACGGGTCCCTCGGCCAGGAGGTGGTGCGGGGCGGCGTACGTGATCTCGACCGTCACCACGTCGCCGGGACGGACCTCCTCGTCCGGCTTGGTGAAGTGGACCAGACGGTTGTCGGGGGCACGGCCGGAGAGGCGGTGGGTCGCACCGTCCTTGCGGCCCTCGCCCTCGGCGACCATCAGCTCCAGGGTGCGGCCGACCTGCTTCTTGTTCTCCTCCCAGGAGATCTCCTCCTGAAGGGCGACAAGACGCTCGTAGCGTGCCTGTACGACCTCCTTGGGGATCTGGTCCTCCATGGTGGCGGCGGGTGTGCCGGGCCGCTTGGAGTACTGGAAGGTGAAGGCCTGCGTGAACTGGGCCTCGCGGACGACGTGCAGGGTCTGCTCGAAGTCCTCCTCGGTCTCGCCGGGGAAGCCCACGATGATGTCCGTCGTGATCGCCGCGTGAGGGATGGCGGCCCGCACCTTCTCGATGATCCCCAAGTAGCGCTCCTGGCGGTACGAACGGCGCATCGCCTTCAGCACCGTGTCCGAGCCGGACTGGAGCGGCATGTGCAGCTGCGGCATCACGTTCGGCGTCTCGGCCATGGCCGCGATGACGTCGTCGGTGAAGTCGCGGGGGTGCGGCGAGGTGAAGCGGATCCGCTCCAGCCCCTCCACCTTGCCGCAGGCCCTCAGCAGCTTGCTGAAGGCCTCGCGGTCGCCGATGTCGGAGCCGTACGCGTTCACGTTCTGCCCGAGCAGGGTGATCTCCGAGACGCCCTCGGCGACCAGTGCCTCGACCTCGGCCAGGATGTCGCCGGGGCGACGGTCCTTCTCCTTGCCGCGCAGCGCCGGGACGATGCAGAAGGTGCAGGTGTTGTTGCAGCCGACGGAGATCGACACCCACGCCGCGTACGCGCTCTCGCGGCGCGTGGGCAGCGTCGAGGGGAACGCCTCCAGCGACTCGGCGATCTCGACCTGCGCCTCCTCCTGCACCCGGGCGCGCTCGAGCAGGACGGGCAGCTTGCCGATGTTGTGCGTACCGAAGACGACATCCACCCAGGGCGCCTTCTTCACGATGGTGTCGCGGTCCTTCTGCGCGAGACAGCCGCCGACCGCGATCTGCATCCCGGGCCGCGTGGCCTTCTTCGGCGCGAGGCGGCCGAGGTTGCCGTAGAGACGGTTGTCGGCGTTCTCGCGAACGGCGCAGGTGTTGAAGACGACGACGTCCGCGTCGCCGTCCGAACCCTCCGGCGCCCGCACATAGCCGGCCTCTTCGAGCAGCCCGGACAATCGCTCGGAGTCGTGGACGTTCATCTGGCACCCGTAGGTGCGGATCTCGTAGCTCTTGGGTGCTGGAACGTCCACGGCGAGGCTCCGGTCGCTGCTGCTGGTCATGCCTCAAGGGTAGGTGGTCCCCCCACGGGTGCCCGTCCGGGACCGCCCAGCGGGCGCAGGCGGCTTCTGATTGATCGATGTGATCGGGTTGATCGGGTCAGGAGGCCCTGGTGCCGATCACATGCCTGCCGCCGGAGACGGTCGCGGCGGCGACAGCGGCGAGGAGCGCGAGGACGACGGCCGTGAACCACGTCGTCGCGGTGGTCACGCTCATGGAGCGGCTGGCGACGCCCAGGCCCACGGGCAGGATCGCCAGGCCGAGGTAGGAGGCGAGGAACAGTCCGGCGAGGGCTTCGCCGCGCCGGGCCGGGGCGGCCGTACCTGCCACGTGTCCGACGGCGGACTTGAACAGCACCCCGGCGCCGGCTCCGGCGACGATCCCGGCGAGCAGGAACACGGGCAGGCTGGCGAGGTGCATGCCGACGGCGAGGACGGCCATGCCCACGGCCTGGGCGAGCAGCCCGATGTACCAGCGCGTGAGGGCACGGAGCCGGCCGGTGCCCGTCTGGGCGGCCGCGGCGGCGCCGAACACGGCGAACACGACCAGTCCGGCCAGTGCGCGGGAGGGGTGGTGCAGGGTCCCGCCGACGAAGCCGGGAACCACGGAGGTGAACAGGCCGAACACGGCCATGGAAGTGAATCCGGCCGCGGCGGCGGCGAGGTAGCCGGGGCCGCCGGGGGTGGCCCCGACCCGCTGGGGACGGTGGCCGGCCTGACGGCGGGCTTCTGGGCGGTCTCGGGTGTCAGCGCGATGGCGGCCACGCCGGTCAGCAGCAGCACGACGAAGACCGCGTACGGCAGTCGGAGCGGCGCACCCAGGTACTGGGCGATGACGCCCGCGGCGATGGGGCCGACGCCCAGGCCGCCGATGTTGGCCACGGTCGACACGGTCTCGAACCGCCGTGTCGAGGCGCCGGGCCGGTGAGCGCTGTGCAGCTCGTGCAGATAGGCGGTGGCGGTCGCCGTCAGCATCCCGACACCGAGACCGGTGACCAGCCAGGCGGCGATCAGCACCGGCAGTGACGGGGTGGCGAGGAAAAGCGCCGCGGCGAGCAGTTCCAGCGCCAGCGCCGCCGTCATGACCTTCTTGCGGCCCAGCCAGTCCGAGAGGTGTCCGGCAAGGAACAGACTGGTCAGCACACCGACGGCGTAGACGGCGAACACGATGGTGACCGTGAACGTGGAGAACCCGTCATGAGCCTGGTAGAGGGGATACAGCGGCGTAGGAACCGTGGAGAACGCCATGGCCGTCACGAACACCCCGGCGACCGTCCAGAACGCGGCGCCGTACCGGCGGTCGCCACGCTCGTGCTCCGGGGCCGCGGCCTTCCGGCCGGGCACACGATCCGTACGCAGGCCCTTGACCGACGTCATCGACATCAGAGGACTCCGATCCGTTGACGGGGATTCCATGGGCGGTGGATTCCATCGACCGTGGAACCGGCGGCCTTCCTTCACCGCCTGCCGTTGCCAACATGTACGCGCAGCCGGTGTTTCCCGTACGGGAGAGATGATCCAAGATGATGGTTATCTGTGCATGAGATAGCCGAGGAGGATGGCCATGGATCTGCGGCAGATGGAGGTCGTCGTCGCCGTCGCCGAGGAGGGCGGGTTCAGTGCCGCGGCCCGGCGGCTGCACATCGTGCAGTCCGCGGTCTCCAGCACGGTCCGCGCCCTGGAGCGCGAACTGGGCGCGTCACTGTTCCAGCGCACCACCCACCGGGTGTCGCTGACCCCCGCGGGGCACGCCTTCCTGCCCGCCGCCCGCGCCACCCTGCGCGCCGCCGAGGAGGCCAGGGCGGCGGTGGACATCGCCCAGGGAGAGCTCCGCGGAGAGATCACCATCGGTGTGATGCAGGGTCTGTACGCCGGCCTGGCACTGGCGCTGGCGCACTTCCACCAGGAGAACCCGGGCGTGGTGGTCCGGCTGCGTCAGGCCCCGGCCGAAGGCCTCCCGAAGGCCCTGCGCACCGGAACCGTCGACCTGGCCGTGGCCGCCCTGGACACCGTGCCGCGCGGTCTCGGGACCCGGCTGCTGTCGCGGGAGGAGATGGTCCTGGTGACCGCCCCGAGGCCGAGCGCTCTGCCGCCCGAGGGGCCGGTGACCCTGCCGGAGGCGGCCCGTCTGCCGCTGGTGGACTTCTCCCCCGGCTGGGCGATCCGGCAGGAGGTCGACAGGGCCTTCCGTGCGGCGTCCCTCGAACGCAGCGTCACGTTCGAGGTGAACGACCTGCTGGCCGCCAGCGACCTGGTCCGGCACAGCCTCGGGGCGTGCATCATGCCCCCGTCGGTGGCCGCCCGGTTCCCCGACCTCCCCATGCGCCACTTCACCGCGCACGCACCGGTCTGGACGATCAGAGTCGTCCACCCGCACGGGCAACTGTCCCCCGCGGTCGCCGCGTTCCTGCGGCACATCAGATAGCCGTACCAGGACCAGCCTGTACAGGCGGCAGGCATCGGACGAAGCAGCGGCTCAGTTCGCACGAGCGGGACGTCCCGGCCTCCATGGCCGGACTCGATCCATTCGTGCGCGGCCGTCCGACGGCACGGCAGCACTGCGCTCAAGCAGGACTCAAGGTGCCCCGGGCAAGCTGGGCGCGCAGTCGTGTCACTGACGGACCTTGGGGGGAACAGGTGACCGTACACACCCTGCCCGACCTGCTGCTCCGGCGGGCGGAGCGGGAGCCTGACGCGGCGGCGTACCTGCTGCTCGACTGGCACGCCTCGAAGGGCGGTCCGGAGCGGATGCGCCGCCGGCAGATCGGTTACGGGGAGCTGGACCAGGCCGCTCGGCGGCTGGCCGCGTGGCTGCTGGAGCGGGGCCTGGGCGGACAGCGGGTGCTCGTTCTCCAGCAGCAGCCGGAACTGTTCATCGCGTCGCTCTTCGGCTGCCTGTACGCCGGCGCGATCCCGACGCCGGGCCCGGTGCCGAACGGGCGGCGCAGCGCCGACGAGCGGGTGCTCAGCATCGTCCAGGACGCGCAGGTGTCGCTGCTGCTCACCGACCGGGAGTCGGCGGCGGCCGTCTCCTACCTGGTGTCGGCGGTGGGCCGGGCCGGGCCGACCTGCCCTGCCTGGCCCTGGACGACTCCACCGCGCTGCCGGCCGCGGCGGACTGGCGGCCTCCCGGGTGGGACCCGGACGCGGTCGCCGTCCTCCAGTACACCTCGGGCTCGACGCGGGAACCGCGCGGCGCCCGGCTCACCCACCGCAATCTGCCGGCCAACCGGCATGAGCTGGGGGCGCTGCTGGGCACCGGCCCGCACTCGCGGGTCGGCGGCTGGCTGCCCTTCCACCACGACATGGGCCTGTCCGGACTGCTGCTGCACCCGCTGTGGCTGGGCACCGCAGGAGTGCTGATGTCCACCTCCGACTTCGCCCGCCGTCCGGGCCGGTGGCTCCAGGTGGTGAGCGAGTGCGGGGTGACCGTCAGCGGCGGCCCGGACATCGCCTACGAGCTGTGCACCCGCAAGGTCGGCGAGGAGCAACTCGCCGAGCTCGACCTGACGGGCTGGCAGGTCGCCGTCAACGGCTCGGAGCCGGTGCGGGCCCAGACCATGGACGCCTTCGCCGACCGGTTCGCGCAGGTCGGCTTCCGGTCGAGCGCGTTCGTACCGGCCTACCGGCTGGCCGAGACCACGCTGCTCCCCGCGGGCCGGCGCGCGGGGACCAGCGGGCCACCGCGCCCTTTCCACGCGGACATCGCGGAGCTGGAGTCGGGGCGGCTCGCTCCGGCCGCCCCGAGCCGGTCCTCCCGCGCCCTCGTGGGCTGCGGCACCACGGTGGCACCCGGCAACGACCTGCGGATCGTGGAGCCGGACACCGGCCGGGTGCAGAAGGCGTCCTCCCGCGCGGACAGGTACTCCTCCTCCCACTCCGTGGCCGCGCTCTGGCACAGCGGTACGACGGCGGCGTCGCCCAGCGGCGCGCCCTGCCACAGCCCGAGCCCCTGCTCCAGGAGCTCCTGGGCGGCGGGCAGGTCCTCGCCCTCCATCGCCCGGCGGGACCGGCCTATGTACGCGCGGAAGCGGTTGAGGTCTATGTCCTCCGGCTCCACGTCGAGGCTGTAGCCGGACGCCCGGGTGCGCAGCACGTCCGCCGCCGGGCCGTCCACCAGCTGGACCAGTGTTCGTCTCAGTCGCGACACATGTGCCTGGAGCGCGTTCTCCACAGTGGCCGGGGGTTGTCCCCCCACAGCTCGCTGTACAGCGTCGAGACGGGCACGACCGCCGGGGCCTGGATGAGCAGGCTCGCCGGCAGACAGCGTTGTCGCAGCCCTGGAACGGCGTGGAACGTGCCACCGATGCCGACCGCTATCGTGCCCAAGATCCGGAACTGCAAGAAGACCAACCCCCGTGTGCTCTCAGCCTGCGGCTCCGCGCCGCCCGTTCCGGTGCTTTCCGGAACAGGCGCATTGTGAGGGTGGGACTAGGTGACTGGTGTTAATCGTGTGAGCTCGCGTTGGGGATTCGGGCTGTGCCAGGCTGACGGGCGTTGGTCGCCGGGTGTGGGGAGAGGTTGAG